>JBGTEI010000430.1:0-4289 GCA_041747875.1 Pyrinomonadaceae bacterium
GCCGAGTTTGATAAACGTCGGACCAAGCCCGATAATGCTTTCCTTAAGCCACAGCGCCTGTTTTTCCTGATTGTGTTCTTTGTTTAACTCGGATCCGATGAAGAAACGCTTGAGCAAAAGAATAAACCTATGAAAGAACCAAAGTTTTATGCCGTAAACTTTTTCGCCGATAACCGCGAAACGCGTCAGTTCTCTGGCATTCTCAAGCCTATGATCCTGTGCCTTTAAGTGTTGCTTTCGGTGGATCTCATATTGATCTAGATATAAATAAAGCGAAAGCATCCCGATGACGCGCGAAACTTTTCCAAGCCGAAGCCAGTTTCTCCAGCCTTCATAATTTTTCTGAACGCCATCTTCAGACCTTATAAGATCCTTTTCTTCAGCGATCAATTGCTCATTGGAAACCATCGCGGAGATTGGCAGATCTTTTGTTTTAACTAACGCATGATCACCGTTTTGACGCCCGGCTTCCTCAATGCGGGTGTTGATATTCGTAGGATTCTTCCCGGCCTCGAGAACTGCCAATTCTTGTTTATTTTCTTCGCTCATAAAAAACCGACGCACCTAAAATTGCCTCATCAAATGGTATCACTTAGAGAGAAAAAAGAAAGGATGGTTTGCCTTACGTCGCAACGAAGGCACTATTGTCGGAACGCAGGCGCTTTCGTCGGAACGCAGGCGCCCCCGCCTGCAGCGAACCTGACAAGGTTCGAATTGCCCGATCATCTTCGAACACCACCAAGGCCGTTTTCGCGTGGTGAAGCTTATTGCACGCGGGTCGCGTGCGGTCCGGCGGAGCCGACCTTTCGCACGGCACTCGTCGGACCGCAGGCGCCCCCGCCTGCAGCGAACCTGACAAGGTTCGAATTGCCCGATCATCTTCGAACACTACCAAGGCCGTTTTCGCGTGGTAACGCTTATTGCACGCGGGTCGCGTGCGGTCCGGCGGGATTAACTATTTAACGTCGAGCATATTCTGCACACCTTCATGTGAGAAGTATTTGAGAGCAATCTTGGAATCTTTTTGAATTTGAGCTTTGAGTTCGTCGATCCCGGCAAATTTTCGTTCATCACGGATCCGGTGCAAAAATCTTACGCGCAGGACATCCCCGTAAAGATCGCCGTCAAAATCAAAAATATAGGATTCGATCGAAGGCTCTTTGCTTCCTTCAAAAGTCGGGCGAATCCCGACGTTTGTAATGCTTTTTTTCCAGACTCCGTCGATCAGAGTTGCGGTTGCATAAACGCCGTATTTTGGGATCACGCGATTTTGTGGTTTTAGATTTGCAGTGGGAAATCCGATCGTATGTCCACGACGGTTGCCCCGGATAATAACTCCTTCAACTCCATATGGACGATCAAGCATACGCCTGACAATGTTTACTTTTCCTGCCTTTAGTAATTCCCGGATCTTCGAAGACGATATTCTCTTCCCGCGCAGCCTTACTTCTTCTACTTCGTCGGCGACAAACCCAAGTTCCTCACTCATACGCTTGAGCATTTCAATATTCCCGCCGCGATCTTTGCCAAACGCAAAACCGTGTCCGAGATAAATTTCCTTTGCCTGCAAGCGTTCGTGAATGATCTCACGCAAAAATATTTCGGCGTCCTGATCGGCAAATTCCTGATTAAAACGGATAACGATCGCCTGTTTGATTCCCAGAATTTCAAAATTCGCGAGACGCTGATCAAGCGTTTGCAGCAGCGGCGGAGAATTTTCTGGATACAGCACGGCGCGCGGATGGGGATCAAACGTTATTGCTGTCGGAACGGCGCCGCACACTTGTGCGCGTTCGACCACCGTTTCCATGATCTTTTGATGTCCAAGATGCAAACCGTCAAAAACTCCGAGCGTTAAAACGGTCGGGCGGAGGATGTTTGCATTTTCAGTTCCGTGAAAAATCTTCATTTTAAGAATAAATGTAGCGACAACCGCACTTCGTTTTCCGCGAGCCGCATTGTGAAAAAAAACAAAATAATCTCAAGTGTCTGCATTTATTACAAAGAATTTCACCCAAAAATTTTTACTCAGAAATCGCGGCGTGAATATTTTATGATTTCCATTTGAGGAAGGATCCCAACCCTCATCTAACGCTATCTTAACGCTCTGCCATATCAACTTTAGGATAACTGCCTTTTCTGCAACGCCAACCCATGCATCATAACGAACCCAGGGAAAAGAAATATGCAGCCGACTTTTTGGATGTTCATGCATTTCAACAGCCGCTGTTAGCCCTGACTAAGCAATTGCTTGGCCGTAACTTGGCTTCCATTTCACTCGCCAACGATAAACAACCTCCTCAACGATAATTTTTCTTGAGCCTTTTTTAGAAATTGCCATAACAATTTTCTCTGCTCAATTGAATCTATACGTTGAAATTATTTTCCCAATCCTCTTTCAGCATCGCATAGAGATATTCATCACGCCATTCGTTAAACCCTTTATCCCAAAAGCTTTTAATAAAATGAGCTTCGCGTCGGAAATTTAGGTTTTTCATCAGTTTTAAACTCCCCTGATTTCCGGTGTCCAAAATACCAAATATGCGATGTGTTTCGGTTTTAGTGAAGAGATATTCAAATACTCTGTTAAACGCTTCGATGGCGAAACCTTTGCCGTGATATTTCGGATTTAATGTTGCCCCGATCTCAACATTTCTCGGCTCGTCGGATTCGGGTTTTAGCGCAACATCGCCTATAAGCCTGCTGCTTTCTTTTAATTCGATTCCAAGTTGAACCCATCCACCCGGCGCTCCGAATTCAATATCTTTTACCTTATCAATAAACGCTCTACTTTCTTCAACAGTGAAAACATCAAAATCCTGAAACTTACAAAGCTCAACATCCGAGCGATAGGCGTGAAAATCATCTAAATCGCGCACCGTCATATTTCTTAAGATCAAACGTTCCGTTTCGATATTCATGGACCCGTCGTTACCCGCACAAGACAGCACCGCCATTGATATTTACGATCTCTCCGGTAATATGCTGGGACCATGGCGAAAGCAAAAAGCAGATCGAAAGTGCGATATCGTCGGTCAATGCCATTCGCTTTAACGGGATCGATTCTATTACCGATTTTTTGTAAAACTCATCCTTAAAAGCCGGACGGATCATCGCTGTTTCGATCCAGCCCGGCGCAACAGCATTAACGCGGATCTTTGGCGCGAGTTCGGTTGCGAGTCCTTTTGTAAATGAGATCTGTCCGCCTTTTGACGCAGCGTAGTTTGTAAAATTAGCTTCACCGCGCTGCCCGGCGGTTGAAGAAACGAGCACGATCGCACCATTTTCCTGTTTTCTCATCGAAGGCACACAAGCCCTCGACATCGCCCACGCCGATTTTAGATTGGTATTAATAACCTTGGTCCAAAGTTCCTCGGTCATTTCCTCGATCGGCGCACCTTCCCATACTCCTGCATTGCAAACAAGCAGATCGATCCGCCCAAATTCTTCGATAGCCTTTGCTGCAATATTCTGCGCATCGAGCCATTTCGAAACGTCTCCCTGTACCGCGATCGCGCTCACGTCTTTCCGCTTACAGAGTTCAACGGCTTCCGACGCCGCCTCTTCATTCACGTGATAATTTATAACAACATTTGCGCCCGCCTCAGCAAGCCGCAAAGCCGTCGCACGTCCAACTCCGCGCGAAGCACCGGTAACAATGGCAGTTTTACCCTTAAAAAGGTTTTTAGGCAGTTCGATATAGGGCATGATTTTTTTGTGTGGATAAATTTACAATATTTAGCGCAACAAAAAAAGTCCTGACTGAACGAAATGGCAGTTTCCAGATCGTAGATTCATTTTTTTGACCTAAGTCTTTAGTCTCCACAGCGAACGATTTTGTCAGTTGCCCTGTATCAGTTGCCACGTGTCCGTAGACATGTGTCCGTAGCCACGTGTCCGTAGACATGTGTCCGTAGCCATGTGTCCGTAGACATGTGTCCGTAGACATGTGTCCGTAGCCCGCCTGTTAAGAAGGGCTCCCGTAGTCATCCCCAAAGATCGAGTGTGACTACTCTCCAATGGTCATATCTAAAGATCAGCGATATCTGCTGACGACAGAAGCCCGTGCTCGCGCGTGGGCTACGGACACAAGTCGAAATGGTGTCCGCAGCCCGCCTGTTAAGAAGGGCTTCCGCGATCATCTGCAGCTATCGGCGATGACTGTTCTGCTGATGACAGCCCGACGTAATATCCAAAGATCAACGGTGTCTGCTCACCAAGGAAGCCCGTGCTCACGCGTGGGCTACGGACACTATTAGTCAAAATCCGGGAGTTCACCACCTTGACCG
>JBGTEI010000431.1:0-3914 GCA_041747875.1 Pyrinomonadaceae bacterium
GTGAGGTGAAGTTGGAACCGTAACTCGTAGGAATTATGCGGACATTTTTTCTTATTCTTCAAATCGCACAATTCAGACAATCGCCGCGCTTCGATCCCGTTTGAAAAGAACGCCTTCAAGCCCTATAATTAGGAGTTTGACGTTAACGTAAGAGAGTTTTATTTTATGCCGAAAGCGAGTAGTTTAAGCAGGTTTACAAGAGGTGTGAAGCACACGGTTCGTGCCTTCGCTTCCACCAAACATCCGGTATTGGTACACATTGTGCCGATGCGCAGATGTAATCTTGCCTGCACATATTGCAACGAGTACGACAAAACGAGCGATCCGGTGCCGATCGATGAAATGCTCAAGCGGATCGATAAACTCGCCGAATTCGGCAGCTCTGTGATCACGATCTCCGGCGGCGAACCGATGATGCATCCCGAAATTTATGAGATCATCGCGCGTATTCGCCATCACGGAATGATCGCCGGTCTGATCTCAAACGGTTATTATTTCCAGGTTGATAAGATCAAAAAACTGAACGAAGCCGGATTAGATTATCTCCAAATTTCGATCGACAATGTTACGCCTGACGATGTTTCGAAAAAGAGTCTTAAGGTATTGGACGCGAAACTGGTAAATCTTTCTCAGCACGCGAAATTTAAGGTCAATATAAATTCCGTAGTTGGCGGAGGAGTTGCAAATCCCGACGAGGCTTTGATCATCGCCAACCGCGCTATCGAGCTCGGCTTCTCGTCAACCGTCGGCGTTATTCACGACGAGATGGGTTTGAACAAGGGCCTGACCGATCACGAAAAACGCATTTACAAAGAGATAAAATCCAAAGGTCAAAGTAGCTACGCGCGTTGGAACTGGTTTCAGGACGAACTCGTCGAAGGCAATGAATACGAATGGCGCTGCCGTGCCGGAGCAAGATATTTGTATGTCTGCGAAGAAGGCCTTGTCCATTGGTGCTCCCAGCAGCGCGGTACTCCCGGAATTTCACTCCACGAATACACCCACGAAGATATGCGTCGCGAATATATCACCGAAAAATGGTGCGCCCCGACCTGCACCATCCAATGCGTCCATCAGGTAGGACATCTCGATGCCTGGCGGGATAAGCAGATCTCAGTTTCGGACTATAATAAGAAGAATGGTATTGGTTTGAAGAAAGAAACTGTGGCAAAAGTCTTGGAAGGATAGTTGCAAAGATTCACGACTTTCTTTGGTTACTTTTTCAAAAAAGCTTTGAGAAATTGGGTTTTTAACTTATCGTAGCAGGTAGATGGATTGTGATTTACCCATATGCTTAATACTTGGTTTAAGTTGTTGTCATTCCGCCTCTTAATATGATTCTTGAGCTGAGCCAAATTCAGATAGATAAGCTAATTAATGAACCGAAAACGGTTAAGAATCCGACTGCACGTGATGTTCAAAAACCCGGTCATACCCAGAAGAACTATTTATTAGAGTCAAAAGCGGGAAACTCATTTTCGATTTATATGCGTCAAAACAACAAAATCGAGGATGATTTTTCTTGTGGTTTGATGTGGAATTCTCCAAGTGGCGAGACGGTTACTTTAGTAAGATATAATGGTTCGAGCCACCAGCACGGCAATCGGTTGGAAGATGAGACACTTGATTTTGAATGCCACATACATAAGGCAAGATCCGAGTATTTAGAAGCGGGTCTAAAGATCGAGGGCTTCGCACAGGCAACCAGTCGCTATCACCGACTCGAAGGAGCATTATATTGCCTCGTCGAGGATTGTAATATTCAGGGAATCAACCCATCTCAGGATGAGCCCAAACTGTTTTAATGAACTTCGACATAGAAAAAATTCGGGATCAACTTTGCGAGAATCTTTGCGCTGAGGTAGAGATTTTCGAAAGAAACAACCGTTTATTAGTATTGACTCCTTTTACGTTTTCGGATGGCGATCCCTATCAATTTTATATTGAGCGAGAAACTACAGGCGCATTTCGAATATTTGATGCGGGACACACCCTTATGCATCTCAGTTATGAAAACGATATAGACAAATTTCGGATTGGCACTCGCGGTAGAATCTTCGAACAAATTCTCGATGAAATGGGAGTGGAAGAGGACGATGGCGAAATATTCCTTTTTTCGTCGGGTGCGAATTTAGCTGAGTCTGTATTTCGGTTTGGCCAGGCCATAACGAAAATCACCGATCTGACATTTCTTAATCGAATTCGAGTCGAGTCAACTTTTTACGAGGACCTGTTTGAAATGTTAAACAGAATAGTCGACCCATCCCATATAACAAAGGACTATATCTACCCAAATATTTCCCACGCAGAAGATTATCCAATCGACTTTAGAATTGAAGGCAAAACCGACCCCTTATTTGTTTTTGGTGTGCCTGGTCGAGATAAAGCTCGTTTGGTAACTATAATTCTCGAGCGGCTTTTGCGAGAAGAGGCGACTTTTGAGTCTGTTATAGTCTTTTCCGATCAATCTGAAATGCCGAGAAAAGATTTGGCGCGACTTTCAAACGTAGGGGGCGAAATGATTGCATCGCTGGACGCGAGTGATGATTTTAGTCGAAAGGTTTCAAGGAGAGCCGCCTAAACAACTTCTTCACAAAATAGAGCTGAAAGAAAATATACGAAAATTCTGATGTGAAGCACTATAGGGTTTTTCTACCTTTAGAATGTGACTTGGTTTTAATAAAATAGTCCTCAATGAATCCGCCTGAAGTCCATAATCTTGGAATTTGCCCGCTTTGCAACTGGGAGAATCATTATTTCTTCTTCCGCGATAAATTTCGCAATTACTTTAAATGTTCTGTTTGCTCACTTATCTTCGTCCCACCCGAATTTCACCCGACCCGTCCAAAAGAAAAAGCGCGATACGAAGAACACAATAACGATCCCGATGATCAGGGTTATCGTGAATTCTTAGAGCGAATTGTCCCACCTATAAAAGAACGCGTATCACAAGGCGCACTCGGGCTCGATTTTGGGTGTGGACCGACGCCGCTGCTTGCAGATATTCTGACAGAAAACGGCTTTGAGATGGAGATATACGATTCCTTTTACGAGACTGAAAAGGACGTCCTTGGTCAAAAGTATGATTTTATTGTCTCGACCGAAGTGCTTGAACATCTCAGTCAACCATTAAAAGAATTTCAAAAACTTCTTTCGATCCTCAATCCGGGCGGCATTCTCGCAATCATGACACTTCCTTTTGACAGTACGATCGATTTCCGCGGCTGGCATTATAAAAACGACCCGACGCATATTTGTTTTTACTCTGTAGAAACTTTCGATTGGCTCGCCGCGCATCTCGGTCTAACTTACGAACGCGTGGAAAATGATATATTCATCTTTCAAGAAGAATAAGAATCGGAGTTTGCCCACGAATCGACACGAATCGACGCGAATAAAAAAAAGAAGAGTTCAGTTTCGATAGCAATCAATTACGGTTTTAGGTTTTTCGCTCTTATTCGTGCAAATTCGTGTAGATTCGCGGGCAAATTTCTTGTTTCCATTTTGCTTCCCGACTTATGATGATCAAAGAACTCGGCTATCACAAAACTCCGCTTGGTGATCTGACGCTGCGGGTTCGTCCGGAACCGCGGCTTAATATCGACGAAGTTTATGAAGTAAAGCTTGGCGATGAATTCCTCATGTCGAGTATCTTTACCGAAGGTGAAAAAGAGCTTTCAAGGATCGGACTCGAAGGTCTTGAAGGTCTTGAAGGTCTTGAAGGCGAGCTTGATGTCGTTGTCGGCGGACTTGGACTTGGCTACACGGCCGCCGCGGCGCTCGATTTTGAAAATGTTGGTTCGCTTCTTGTTATCGACTTATTTCAGGAAGTGATCGATTGGCACGAGCAACATCTCGTTCCACTTGGAAAAGGGCTTTCAACCGATCCGCGCTGCGAAATGCGGTGCGGTGAT
>JBGTEI010000432.1:0-6423 GCA_041747875.1 Pyrinomonadaceae bacterium
ATAAAGATAAAGACAAGTTTTCGACATCGGTTTTGGGTCTCGATAAGACAGTCGAGCAACTCAAAGCGGAAGAGGAAGCGATCGAAAAAGAGTTTGGAGTACGGTTTAACAAAGCGATCTCAAAAACGCGCGACTCGATCAATAATAAGCTCGATACGGTTTTTGAAAATCGCAAAAAGATCGATGAGGACTTTCTTGACGAACTCGAAGAGATGTTGATATCGACAGATATAGGCGTAACTACCACGTTTCAAGTTCTGGATGCGGTTCGAAAAGGAGTTTCCAGGCATGAGATCAAAGATCTTGACGCGCTAAAAAAGGCGATGACAAGAGAATTGCTTACGATCCTTGAGACGAGCGCAAGTGACGGGATAGCCGATGAGAGAAATATTGACGATTCGATCAAACCGTACGTTTTGATGGTCGTCGGTGTCAATGGCGTGGGAAAAACGACAACGATCGGCAAACTTGCCCAGAGAATAAAAGATGAAGGTAACCAGGTGATGATCTGTGCTGCTGATACTTTCCGGGCGGCCGCTTCCGAACAACTGGAAATTTGGGCAGACCGTGCGGGTGTTCCGCTAATTCAACAGAAACAGGGAACCGATCCAGCTGCGGTTTTGTTTGACGCGTTACGGTCTGCAAAGGCAAGAGAAGCTGATGTTTTGATCGTCGACACAGCAGGAAGACTTCACAATAAATCCAACCTTATGGCCGAACTCGAGAAAATGAAACGCGTCGCTGCAAAAGAAGTACAGGACGCCCCCCACGAAACATTACTTGTGATCGATGCAGTAACAGGGCAAAACGGCCTCGAACAAGCACGTCAGTTTATGAAAACAGCTGATGTCACCGGGATCGTATTGACAAAATTGGACGGGACTGCAAAAGGCGGAATTGCTGTAGCGATCTCGAAGGAATTGAATCTTCCGATCCGCTATGTAGGGATCGGTGAAAGTGTTGATGATCTGATGGTCTTCAACGCGGAAAGTTATGTAAAGGGGTTGTTTAACTGATTTGGACGATACATCTTCACAATTCGATCTAGAGATGACCGCGCGCGCGATCGAACTTGCCGAAAAGGGAATCGGACAGGTTTCGCCGAGTCCTCTTGTTGGGTGCGTTATCGTTTCTGAGAACGGTGAGGTTGTAGGAGAAGGAACATACTTGTTTTCCGAAATTACACACGCCGAGGTAACCGCGCTTCAGACTGCGGGAAAGCGGGCTGCGGGAGGAACGGCATACGTTTCGCTCGAACCTCATTCATATAAGGGACGTACCGAACCTTGTACCGCTGCGCTAATAAATGCGGGAATTAGAAGAGTTGTCTCGCCGATCGAAGATCCAAATCCGCTTGTTTCGGGAAAGGGATTTGACGTTTTGCGCGAAAACGGGATCGACGTTGTCACCGGAATACTAAAAGAAGAAGCCGAAAAGCAGAACGAAAAATTTATACACTGGCATAGAACCGGAAGGCCGTTTGTCCATCTAAAATTGGCAATTTCTTTAGACGGACGGATCGCCACGCGAACCGGGGATTCGCGTTGGATCACAGGTGAAGAATCCTTAAACCGCGCTCACGAAATGCGGCATGAGTATGACGCGATCCTGATCGGTTCGAACACAGCTATCGTCGACAACCCGAGTTTGACCGATCGAAGCGGAAAAGTTCGCAGACGGAAGCTGGTCAGGGTTGTTCTGGATAACTCGCTCAAAATACCGCAGAATTCGCAGCTTGTTTTGACGGCACGAGACGTTCCTACTTTGGTATTTACCGATAGCGTAGATGAAGAGAGGCTTTCAAGTTTGCGCGATGAAGGTGTTGAGATATTTCAAATTGCGGAAGGTGGGAGAAATCTTCAAGGCGTGTTAAATGAACTTGCAAAACGAGAACTGACGAGCATATTGGTCGAAGGCGGAGCCGAAGTTGCCGGATCATTTTACGACGCGGAACTGATCGATAAGATCTCGTTTTTTATTGCACCGATCGTGATCGGAGGGAAAGATGCTCCGACGGCGATCGGCGGACAAGGTTCGCAAGTATTGGCAAGCGCAATGCATCTGAAAAATGTAGAGATCACGCATCATGGTGCGGATATAGAAGTTACCGGGTATCCAAACAGGTGATCGAATGACCGAGAAAAGGAGAAGGAAGTTTTCGAAGCCGGGTTTTGCAAAGAAATCTCTTGGCCAGAATTTTCTCGTCGATAAGAATTACATTCAAAAGATCATCGCAGCTCTCGATCCGCGAAGGGACGAAACGGTAATCGAGATCGGGGCTGGACGCGGAGCGATCACAAAAGAAATCGTAGAATATGCGGAAAAAGTGATCGCTATCGAAATCGACCGTGAGCTGATCCCGCTTCTGCGGGAAGAATTTGGCGCTCGTGAAAACTTTATACTGATAGAAAAAGACGCGCTCGAAATTGATTTTTCTGCGTTGACTGCGTTTCAGAGTCCCGCACCTAAGACAAAACTTGTCGCTAACTTGCCGTATTATATTTCCACCGCGATCCTGCAGCATCTGATCGGGTATCGTCGTTCATTTTCGGAGATGATCCTAATGCTCCAGAAGGAAGTGGTGGAAAGAATAATTTCGCCGCCTGGAAATAAAGAACGCGGTTTTCTGACGGTTTTGATCGAAAGATATTTCGATACAGAAAAGTTATTTGACGTGCCGGGAAATGCGTTTCGTCCGTCGCCGAAAGTGACAAGCTCGATTGTCAGACTAAAGCCAATTGAATTTTCAGGTGTTAGCGGCGATGAAGAATTGTTTAGAAGAGTCGTAAGTGCGGCATTTTCGCAGAAGCGCAAGACTATCTCAAATAACCTAAAGACCGCTGGCGATGATATATCTCAAAGGTTAGAAACAAACGGCGGGTTGGAGGAGGTTTTTCGAAAGGCAAACATTGAACCCTCGAAGCGCGCCGAAGCTTTGACAATAGCGGAGTGGGAATCACTTCTTGAAATAGTCGGGCATGGCTGAACGAACATCGTAAAATTTAAGATGTTATGATGCTTGAAGAGCATTTTATCGCTTCACGTAAAACATTGTGAAAAAACTTGAAATAATACCACTCGGCGGAATTGGCGAATTCGGAATGAACTGCATGGGGATTCGTTATGGCGACGAAATGATCATTATCGACGCCGGAATGGGTTTTCCTGAAGAAACTCCTTACGGGGTTGATATTTCAGTACCGAATTTTGATTTTTTAGAAGAATATCGCGACGACATGACTGCGCTATTTCTTACCCACGGACACGAAGATCATATCGGTTCGACTCCCTATCTTCTTAAGAGATTTAATTTACCAGTCTACGGCTCCCGCCTGACTCTCGCATTTATTGAAGATAAATTTGCCGAACACAAGATGCTTGACGACGTGCTAATGCATCGTGTTCGAGCGAATGACGTTGTAAAAGTAGGAAATTTTGAAGTCGAATTTATACACGCTTCGCATTCATTGGTCGATTGTTTTTCGCTTGCCGTCAAGACTCCCGCAGGAACGGTAATTCACACCGGTGATTATAAGATTGACGATACTCCGGTCATCGGTGATCCATATGACCTGAAGACACTTGGACGATACGGCGACGAAGGACTGCTGGCACTTCTAGCGGATTCGACGAACGCGACCGTTCCCGGTAGAACGCCGTCAGAACAAGCTGTCATCCCGGCATTAAAAGAGATCTTTGAAACCGCAGAAGGCAGAGTGTTCGTTACAACATTTTCGTCGTCATTTCACCGTCTGCAGATCGTTTTTGATCTCGCCCGTGAGACCGGACGAAAAGTTTGTGTTCTCGGACGTTCGATGAAAAGAAATATCGAAACCGGAACGGATCTCGGATTATTAGATATCCCCGTCGATGTAAATGTATCACTTAGCGATTCGCGGCACTTTCCAGAGGATCAGATCATCTATTTGGTTACGGGATCGCAGGGTGAACAGCGTGCCGTAATGTGGAATCTCGCTACCCAGAGCTTCAAAGGACTGAAGGTCGAAAAGGGAGACACAGTAGTATTATCGGCGCGAAATATTCCGGGGAATGAAAAGCGAATTTCTCAAATGATCGGCGCCGTTTATCGCCGCGGCGGAAATGTTGTAGAAGATAGAAGGTCTTTGATACACGTTTCAGGACATGCAGCGCAGGAAGATATGAGAATAATGGTCGAAACTGCGCGTCCGAAGTTTCTTGTGCCGATCCACGGTGAATACCGAATGCTTTTCAGGCATAAAGAATTTGCCACAACAGAACTTGGATATGCAGACGAAAATGTGATCTTGATCGAAAACGGGGATATTTTAGAACTGGACCAACATTCTGCACGCGTAGCTAGTCACACCGATGTCGGCAAAACATTTATTGACGGCTTGGGAATGAGTGAGATCGAAGAAAAAACTGTTCGGGAGCGAAAAAAACTTGCATACGGCGGTATTATTTCCCTTGTCGTAACATTGGACAAGAATACCCAGGCATTGCGATCCGAACCGAGAATTGAAATTCAGGGCGTTGCCGGGATCGATCCCTTAAATGGTACTTTGAAAAGCGCGCGTGAATCGATCTCAGACGCAATAAACGCGATGAGAAGAAGAGATCTAAACGATAAGGTTTGGATGGCCGAACACCTTCGGGTACATTTGAAACGATTTATTCAAAAAGAAACCGGTACAAAACCGTTGATCGTTCCGACAATTGTTGAGGTTTGAAACCAAGCAGCGGCATTGTCAGATTAGAAGAAGTTCGTGTCAGCATAATTGCCGCTTTTTAATTTTGAAGTCGTTGATCATTAAATTGATTAGAAAAGTTTGTATCAATATAAGGGATCGTTGTGTAAATGGTTGAACAATTTCTAAAGCAGGCAAAGGTCGTAGTCGCGCCGGAAACATATAATGTAATTTCACTCCCTAGCGAGAATTGGCTAAAGCTTCTTGAGAGTCCCGAGCTCTCACCTCGTATGACGTCGCCATTTATGATCTTTAAGGATAAGTGGGAAGTCACACTCGTATTTGATTCGGATGATTTTGAAACGATTCGACACGCGATACGCGACGCGAAAATCGAGAAAAACTTCAGACTACTTAGTTTCGATGTCGAGCTTGCGTTTGATGTAGTTGGTTTTATGGCAAAAGTCGCGGGCATATTTGCCGGAGCCGGGATTTCCATTTTACCGATCTCATCATTTTCCCGGGACCATGTCTTAATAGGTCAGCAAGATCTCGCAAACGGTTTAAAGGCGCTCCGAGATCACGTCGACGAGATCTGCTAATTTTCTAACTTACCTCCGGGCCACTCCATCATTTCCTTGCTTTTAACTGAGGCATATAATAGCGCGACGGAAAATTGGTTCTCGAATTCGAACCTGAAACGTAAAATTTGCCGGAGCCGGGTTATTCAAATAATGCTAAATGTTATAGTTGTGAGTTAAACTATTTGACCTGGCATATTTTGTTATGAATTTTTGGAAAGATAAAACGGTATTTTTAACCGGTGCGTCAAGCGGAATCGGGGAAGCGATCGCGGTCGAGATGGCAAAACGCGGCGCAATTCTTGGATTGGTTGCGCGCCGGAAAGAACAATTGCTGCAGATCGCTCAAAAGATCGAGAGTCTGGGCGGAACAGTGAGCTGCTTCCCGTGTGACGTAAAAAACAAGCACGATATGTTTGGCGCGGCTTTGAATTTTCGAAATGAATTCGGAAAGATCGATATTTTGGTCGCCAACGCCGGAATTGGCGGCAACAATGAGAAGACACGGAATTTGGTTCCCGGCGCAGTTGCCGAGGTGATCGATATTAATTTGATCGGTGCCGTTAACTCGGTTTCGGCGGTATTGCCGGACATGCTCGAAAAAGGCAGCGGTCAACTCGTCGCAGTTTCGAGTCTCGCAGGAATTCGCGGTTTGCCGCGTTCGGCAGCATATTCAGCAAGCAAGGCAGGAATGACCGCATTTTTTGAAAGCGTCAGACTCGACGTTCAAAAACGCGGCGTAGCCGTTTCGATAATTCAGCCGGGATTTATAAAAACTCCTCTGACGTCGGGACGGGAAAACAAGATGCCGTTTATCATGGAACTTGAAGACGCGGTACCGCTTTTCTTGAATGCAATTGAAAAGCAGAAGAAATTTGCATCGTTTCCCTGGCAGCTCGCATGGTTTGTTAGGGCCGGAAAAGTCTTCCCGGCGTGGCTTTATGACCGAATTGCGGCCGGTACGAAGTTCAGAGAATAGTATGTCCGCCCTTTGACGAATAAGCTTAAAAGTACGAAAATTTACAAAGTTCGATCACTTATCCATCCCGTTGCCAACCTAATTTATGAATCTGCTGCAAGCAATTATCCTTGGCATTGTTCAAGGCTTAACGGAATTTATCCCGATCAGTTCTACGGGGCATCTTGTTTTTGCAAGTCGAGATACAAATTTG
>JBGTEI010000433.1:0-5524 GCA_041747875.1 Pyrinomonadaceae bacterium
TTTAGAAGGCAACGATCCAAAACTCAAAGATGAGATCATCGTCATCGGTGCCCACTATGATCATCTCGGACACGGCGGAAACGGGAGTTTGGATGTCAATTCAAAAGAAATTCATCACGGCGCTGACGACAACGCTTCGGGAACAGCTGCTTTGATCGAACTCGCGCGTCAGTTTTCGGAAAAACGCAATAACAAGAGAAAGATAATTTTCATCGCATTTGGCGGTGAAGAAGAAGGATTGTTAGGTTCAAAGTACTTTGTAAATAATCCTACCGTTCCGCTGAATAAGATCGTCGCGATGATCAATATGGATATGGTCGGGCGACTTAAAGACAAGAAATTGACGGTTGGCGGGATCGGCACTGCTACCGAACTCCGCGATCTGGTTACAAATAAGAACGAAATTATACCCTCGGTTTACGATCCTCCAAAAACTGCGGCTTCCGGTTTTGCTCCAAGTTCAGAATCGGTTTATCGCTTTGATCTCCAGCTCAATGAAGACGGATTCGGCCCCTCAGATCATTCATCTTTTTACGGAAAGCAAATTCCGGTGTTGTTCTTCTTTACCGGTACTCACGTCGATTACCACAAACCTTCTGATACTGCTGACAAGATCAATTATCAGGGCCTTGAAAAGATCGTTGAATATGTCGCCGATATTACAAGTTATCTCGACCAGCACACGACAAAGTTGACATACGCGGTCGCCAAAAGTGCTGGAATGACGGGCGGAAGACGCGGGTTTAGTGTTTCGCTAGGAACCGTTCCAAGCTACGCCGATGGAGATAATACGGGATTGGTTTTAGACGGTGTGCGTGATGATTCGGCAGCGGAAAAAGCCGGGGTAAAAGCCGGCGACAAAATTATAAAACTCGGCGATAAGGAAATTCGCAACATTTCAGACTATGTATTTGTGCTCGGCGAAATGAAGGCGGGCGAGGAATATGACATCATTGTAATACGCGGGAAGGAAAAGTTAGCACTTAAGATTATTCCGGACGAGAGAAAATAATGAACTGCCATTGGTTTGTTGGAGAAATCACATATGTGAAATAAATTTGTATTTATAGTTGGTGAAACCGACGAAATAGTTACAGCCCATCTATGAAGTTGATCTTAAGGTCAACTTCATAGATGGGCTACAAATATCCCGCCATTTTCAATGGCTCAAACCTAATTTAGGGATGATGTATTAATCGACTTAACAATAATCATTTGTTTTAAACTTTCATTGAGTTCCCATTAGAACCAAAAATTGAAAATGATTGAGGCGTCAGACGGAAACGAGAAACGATTGATTCGTATCTCGCTATGCACTTCGCTCATTTTTTGAAATGCCAAAATAATACGCCCACCAAATAAACAAAACCTGGAGCGGAATGCGGAAAAACAGATATCTAGCTCCATTTTCCATTCCGCCAAGCGGTACTTCTTTCAAACTTCCGGCAACATTCGCAGGCAAGATCATAACAAAGAAAATTATCAGCATGATCGCGGTGAGTTTTGCGGAACGATCCCAAAGCAAACCGATCACCGCGAGAAGTTCGCAAACGCCCGTAAAATAGACAAGTTCGCGTTTTGCCGGAATAACATCAGGCATCATTTGAACCATCAGATCGGTGCTTGTGAAATGCGTAATTCCGGCTGCGATGAGCATCAAGGCAAGCGCTGATCTCCCGATAAAAGAAAATGAATACTTTCTTCCAAGTAAATATCGATCAACGGCGAAAAATCCCGCAAACGAAACAAGTAGTATGATTAAAGGCACCATAATTTTAATTTCAAATAGAAAAGCCTTATTATCTAAATCTACGGAATAGTAACTCAATAAATTTTATGGGCAAAATAAGTTTTGGTAAGTTTCACGGCTTTGGCAATGATTATATTGTCATTGAAAAAGCACAGCTTTCAATGATTTCGGACATCGGCAGATTTACACGCGTAATTTGTGATCGACACACGGGAATCGGTGGAGACGGTTTGGCACTGCTCGAGACGCTTGACGGAAATGACGCGGATTTCGGATGTCGAATAGTAAATCCTGACGGAAGCGAAGTAGGTTTTTCGGGAAACGGAACTCGCTGCGCAGTGGCTTATCTTCATTTCAATGAGCTTTGGTCGGATAAAGATCTGCGTTTAGAAACCAAAAGCGGCATAAAAAAGTATGAACTCCTGAGTCGCGATGGAAATACATTTTGGTATCTTGCCGAGATCGGGAAACCAAAATTTGCGAGCGATGAGATCCCGTTTGATATAGATGAACCGTTGGGTTCGATAGTAAATTTTGACCTGCAGCTTTCTGACAGGATGTTGCCGATCACCGCACTAAATATTGGAAATCCGGTATGCGCGATCTTTGTTGAAGATTTTGAATTTGACTGGAGAAAGATCGGTGCGGAGATCGAGATCCACAAACTATTTCCTCAAAGAACCAACGTCGTCTTTGTAAAAATACGGGACCGTGAAAATATAGAGATACGGATCTGGGAACGCGGCGCGGGTGAAACATCGTCATCCGGGACTTGTTCGATCGGTGCAGCTGTTGCAGCGGCGTTTACTAATAAAACGGAGAGAAAAGTGGCAGTTCACGCGGAAGGCGGAACGACCGAAGCGGTTTGGCGTGATGACGATGAGATGATGATCACGGGTCGGGCGGATCTGGCTTTTTGCGGGGAATGGTTTACAGATTAGTATTCGGTTCTTCTAAATTGCGTCTCGGTTTTAAATTGCGATTGACTTATAACTTGCCACTAGCTTCAGCTAGTGGGTGACTTTTCCTTGCTCATCTTGGCTTTAGCCGAAGAATTTATTGGGCTAGAGTCATTCGGAAATTTGATCAATTAATTTTGGCTGGAGCCTTGCTTCTATGTTTTCACAGTCCACTAGCTGAAGCTAGTGGAAATTTACAAGAAATCTCATATAAATTTGCCCGACAATTAAATTATGAAAAAAATAGTCACGATCGCATTCTTATTCGCCTTTTCTGGTTTGATTTCCGCCCAAAACCCCTACTTTCCAAAAACGCTGAATATGCGCGAGCGTGCTGAAGTTGTTGACCGCCTGCTCGATGAACGGATCGAGACCGTTTTGCCAAAAATTATGCGGCGTTCGGGAATTGATATGTGGGTCATCGTTTCACGCGAATATAATGAAGATCCGGTATTACGAACTTTTCTTCCTTCGACTTGGCAAAACGCGAGGCGAAATACGATGTTAGTGATCTACGATCCGGGCACTGGAAAAAAGCTTGAAACCTATGCGATGGCGCGTTATGCGGTTGGAAAAAGATTTGTAAAAGCCTGGGACGCAGACAAACAGCCCGATCAATGGAAAGCACTCGCAGAGTTTATCGCTGCGAAGGATCCAAAAAAGATCGGCATCAACCGATCAGAATACTTCGCGCTCGCAGACGGGATATCTTCGATGCAGCACGACCAGTTTATGAACGCGTTGCCCGGTAATTTAAAAAGCCGTGTCACGTCAGCGGAAAATGTTGCGATCGGCTGGCTTGAAACGCGGACAGAAAGCGAGATGGCGATCTATCCAAACATCGTCCGGATTGCTCATCAGATAATTACAGAAGGATTTTCAGAAAAGGTAATCCAGCCCGGCGTGACGACAACGGACGATGTTGTTTGGTGGTACCGCGACAGGATCCGCGAACTTGGTTTTACAACTTGGTTTCATCCGTCAGTTTCGATCCAGCGAAAAGACCCCGAATCTTTCGAACATCTGCGTGCATTTTCCGATAGACCCGAAGATCAGGTTATCCTTCCCGGCGATCTTCTCCACGTAGATTTTGGGATCACATATTTGCGACTTAATACGGATACACAGCAGCATGCATATGTTTTGAGAACAGGTGAAAGGACTACACCGAAGTTTTTAACGGAAGCGTTCAAACGCGGAAATCGTGTTCAGGATATTCTGACCGGAAATTTTAAGACGGGAAGAACCGGAAATCAGATCTTAAAATTGTCGCTCGATCAATGTAAGAAAGAAAACATCAATTGCTCGATCTACACACATCCGATCGGTTTTCACGGCCACGCCGCAGGCACAACGATCGGTCTATGGGATCAGCAAGGCGGAGTTCCGGTCAACGGTGATTATCCGCTTTACGAAAACACTGCGCATTCTATCGAACTGAATGCCGCGACCTTCATAAAAGAATGGAATAAAGAGATCAGAATTATGCTTGAAGAAGATGCATTCTTTGATGGTGAGAAAACTTATTACATCGACGGCCGACAGGCGGAATTGATGACAATCCCGAGAGAACTAAAGCCGAATCAATAAAACCATCAGTACAGCGAACGGTAGTGAGCAACGCAGGTCTACGCAAGTTGAGAATAGATCACTTTGCTCGTTATCGCTCGCACTACTAATCAAAACTTTACGATTCACCGCCGGCAAGTTTTGCGCCGTATTCTTCCTGCGTTATCACACCACCGGCGTTGTCCGTTTTACCAATATCTTTCTGCGGCAGCGCGTCTTGTATAAGATCTATCCGCTTCCAGGAAGGGAATGGTGTTTCGCCGTTTTCGTCCGGCACATATGGAGACTCCGAAACCCGCTTATGTTTATGGATCAGTCGGGCACAATTTAGAAAAACCTTCTCGACCTTAGCTCTAACTATCAACTGCGCACCCGGATACTTTTCCATTAGTCCATCGTCAGTGCTTATCGTAGCACTGGCTTGAACTCGTACCCGATTGGGTGTTTCAAAATCAATAAAGAGAATTCCTATCTTGCTCGTCTCCGCAATATTTCCCATTGATAAGAACATACCGTTTCCGTCATAACTTGGAAAAGCCATGGTGTTAGCGTCTACGATCGTTACGACGCCAACCGGTCCGCCTTTGTGCGAAACTGTCGGTTCACCTTTCGAATTTACGGTAGCCAGAAAAAAGAAGTCTCGCGATTCGATAAAATCCCGGTGAAGCTCGGGAACGATCTCGTCAGAAACAATAGCTTGCTCGACGCGTTCTGCAAGTCTTTCGCTGTCAAAAGAAGCTTGAAGCGCTTTCTGTGAATCTGTATAAAAGCCCATTTTTTCTCCTTCAGATCTGAAAGTTATTCCTTTCCATATAAAAATCTCAGCGCTTCAGAAAAACGCCGCCCATATGCTATTTCTCCGTGCACTGCGCAATCCTCGATCAAAACTTTCAAACTTCCCTCAGCGAAATTACCTGCTTCGAGAATTTTCTGAAGTTTTAATACGTCCTGAACGGCCTCATGGCTAAGATCGCCCTCGACACAATTTGGCGCCGCCTCTTCATTTGTACCAACTCCGATATAGATCCGGCCGGGAAAGACATTTGTCGCAGATGCTTCCTTTAGTATCCTGGCTCCATCAACATAGAAAGAAGGACTTTCAAGCAGGAGTCGACCAAAAACATTTGGCTTCTTGATCGCCATATAAAGCGAGATCAATGCTCCATATGACGCTCCGCCGAGACCCGTAAATTCTTTCCCTTTTTTGACCCGATAGTTTTTTTCAATAAACGGCATTACTTCGTCC
>JBGTEI010000434.1:0-3435 GCA_041747875.1 Pyrinomonadaceae bacterium
TATCGCGCACCAGTGATCATCTTTGATCGGAAAAGCAAACAAATTTTCACCACGTTCCGCCATTCCGGGGAAAATATCATGCTTGAACGTAGACGAATTCTCTTCAGGGATCTGATCTGCGAATCCGGGTTCGACAATATAGATACCGGCATTCATAAGCTCAAAATCAGAACGGAAAGCCGAAACTTCACTTTTATCCGCGTAGTACTCGGTTACCCGGAAATTCTCATTTGTCCTAACGGCACCGTATGAGGATCGAATTTCGATCGGCGTTGTCGCAATCGTTATGTCCGCCCCTACCTTTGTGTGCTGCTTTAACAATTTTGAAATTACCAGATCTGATAAGATATCGCCATTTAATACGATCGTCGTTTCTTGATAATACTTTGAGACAAATTTATAGGCGCCGGCGGTTCCAAACGGGTTCGATTCGACAACATATCTTAGTTCGACGCCGACTTCTTCCTCGTTTCCCAATACGTGCTCAATCTTATCGGGCTGATAGTCCAAAAACAGCGTTACCTGCTCGACACCCGCACGTTTCAATATTTCGATCTGATAAAGCAAAAGCGGTTTATTCAAGATCGGTACAATTGGTTTTGGAGTGTAAACGGTTAACGGACGAAGTTTCGTTCCTTTTCCATTGGCTAGTATCAGTCCTTGCATATCTTGGCTCTGATAGTAGTTTTGATTGAGTCGAATCGATTGTCAACTGAAGAATGACGGCTAAAGCATACAGCCGAAAAGCACAAACAGTGTTAAAAGATGTTGACACCGTTGATCCCTACATGGTAATTTTGTTTTTGCAGATATCGATGAACTACCCGCTGTTTGTCGAGTAACAAATTTCCGGTTCAGATTTCATTTTTTACCAACAAAATCTTCAACATACGGGTTTTCCAATTAAACCCCCAATCTTTTTTAATGGCTTTCGACAAAAACAAAGTAATGCGAGCTGCAGAGCGTTTTCTTTCTCAGGGTCGGATTTCGTCTGCGATCAAAGAATACAAAACTGTGTTGGAAAATGATTCGAGCGATATTAATACCCAGAATATGCTCGGAGATCTCTATCTGAAATCAGACGACAAGAAGTCAGCGATCAAATGTTACACGCAGGTCGCCGAGCACTACAATTCACACGGTTACGAAAAGAAGGCGATCGCAATTTACAATAAGCTTCATCGCATCGAACCCAATTCCCCCGACATCGCAATTAAGCTCGCTGAACTCTATCAGGTCAGAGGCTCTCATGCGGAAGCCGAGAAACACTACGAGCAAGTTTCAAGTTACTATGAGAAAAAGGGAAGCAAGGTCGAAGCACTGACGATCTGGGAAAAGATCGCAGAAATTTCACCTCGAAATACTGAGATCTACCTTAAGATCGGTAATTTTTATTGGCAGAATAATCAAAAGGAAGAAGCGGCACGTGCGTTTACGGAAGGCGGGTTGAGACTTGCCGAAAACGGACGTCACGAAGAAGCCGTGGCTGCATTTTCACGTTCGTTTGAAGTGGCGCCGGATGATCTGGCTGCGGTACGCGGTTTTGTAAATTCACAGATCAATCTGGGATATCCGGAAGAAGCGATAAAAATGCTTGATGAATTATATGAGCGTGATTCATATAATGCCGATGTGGTTTTTCTGCTTGTCGATTGTTATCTTGACATGGAACAACCGGATCGGGCCGAGATAATAATCGTAGAACTTGTTACTCGCGAACCAAAAGCTTACGCAAAACTATTACATCTAGTCGATTTCTACATGAAGAAGAACGACCTTGACTCTTCGGTTAGAATTTTATCGACGGTCACGGAACAACTCCTGGTTAGCCAAAAACCTCAACGATTAGTGGACCTCTTAAACGAAATCGTCGCAAGGAATCCCGAACAGCTTCAGGCGCTTCGACTCCTTACCCGCTATTACAGCTGGCATAAGAATGATTTCGAGCTACAAAAGGTATTGGAGCAATTGGCCGAGGCTGCAAACTATAATGAATCGGTGGATGACGAAAAATTTGCACTCACGCAGTTGCTCCTGATATCTCCGGAAGTAACTAAGTATTCCGCGAGATTGCGTGAGATCAATGAAATATCGGGAACCGGTGACAGTGATCTGGCCGTTTTGGCACCGGCTTCTCCCGAATCAGATGAAAAAATTCCGACGTTTGAATCATACGACGGGCTGCTGAATGGAAACGGTTTGGGAAACGGAAGCTCGCCGGAGATCGAAGTTGCGATCGCTGAAGAGAACGCCGAAACGGAGATCGAGTTAACCGAAGCTGATCTTCACCCGGTCGATGTATATGTCGTTACCGATGCGGAGATGAGTTCAGGCGGCGAAGATCTGGATATCGATGAGCAGATCGCGAACCTGAATTTTTACATTGAACAAGGATATGTTGAAATCGCGCTTGAAACCTTAAAAGAATTGGACGATCGTTTCGGTACGAGGGAAGAGTTTGAAGAAATTCGGGAAACGCTTGTGAGAATGGATGAAGAGGCGAAATCGACTGATCAGGCAAAAACTGATGAAGCGGATGAGCCGGTTGAACCCGAAATTGAAGTGAAAGAGGAAGACTTGGCGGCTGTCATAGAAGACGACGTTAACTCAGGCGAATTAATCGGAAAGGTGGATGCACCGGAGGATCGATCAGATGATCTGACGGAAGGATCGGAAGACGTTGATGTGGTCGTTCATGAACCAGAAGAGATCACTGCTCAGGATGATCCGGCTGCTGATGGAAGAAACGACGATGAATTGATCGAAACGGTTGAGATCCGCGATTCGAAGTCTGAAGTAATGGCAGAAAGATCCGATGAATCTGATGTGACCGGCGAACCTGAAGAAAAAGCTGAAGAACCTGAAACTTCCGGCGAAATTGCGAAGGAACCCCTATCAGCTAACGCAGATTTAGAAGCCCCGAAAAAGAATCCCGCTGACCAGCCGGTTTCTGCTTCCGATGAAAAATACGATACGCACTATCATCATGCCGTAGCTTATCAAGAAATGGGTTTGATCGAAGATGCCATCCGGGAATATCAGAGTGCGGTTGAATGTATAGACCCAACAAATGCATCCGGCCGGTTTTTCCAGTGTTGTACATTGCTCGGGCACTGCTTTATAGAAAAAGGTTCACCGTCAGACGCAATACTTTGGTTTGAAAAAGCTTTAGAAATCGAATCGCTTAGTGAAAACGAAGCAATGGGTTTGAATTACGAACTAGCCATTACGTTTTCACTTGTCGAGCAATATCAGGATGCGTTGCCTCTTCTTGAAAAAGTATTTGATGAAGATCCCGGATACCGGAATGTCGAAAAACGGCTTGAGGAATGCAGGGAAAAGGCAGCTCTCGTGGCAGCTTGATCGCCACCGGTTCTTTTAAATCAAAACGCTGACAGTTTGTCGGCGTTTTTTTTTTGATTGCTTAAAGGTTTG
>JBGTEI010000435.1:0-6330 GCA_041747875.1 Pyrinomonadaceae bacterium
GAACAAAGGGTAGAAAAGAAGAACCAGAATGAATAAATGATAAAACTTCTTGCACTAGATCTTGACGGCACGCTGCTAAACTCACAAGGACAAATTCCCGAAGAAAATAAGGAGGCGATCCGAAATGCCGAAGATCATGGCGTTCTCGTAACCATCGCCTCGGGCCGACGGTTTCGCGATGCACGCCCGGTAGCACTGGAAATCGGCTTGAATGCGCCCGTAGTTTGCCATAACGGAGCTCTAATTAAGTACGCAGAGTCACTTGAAACGGTTGGCGCAACTATAATACCGGTACAAACAGCAGAAAACATTATTGCCGCGGGTAAGGAATTCGGTGGAGAAGCTCTCGTAAGCGTCGACCCGCACGGAAAAGGTACCCTGGTTTATGAAACGATCTCGGATGAAAATATCCCGCTTCAGAAATATGTAGTTTGGTCAAAACGACTTCACGGCGATGAGGCAGAGGAAGCTGTTCACCATGTTGAAAACATCATAGACTACCTTGTCGACCACGAAGTGGTGCACATATCGTACTCCGGTAATTGTAGACAAATGAGTGCATTACAGACACAACTTAACATAACACTTGAAGACTCTGTAAGTATTATGGCAACCGTCTATCCGCATCTTGATTTTACGCTTTTGGATTTATTACCTCCGCGAACTTCAAAAGCGACGGCGATCGACAAACTCGCCGAACTAAATGGATTGTCGAGCCGGAATGTAATGGTCATCGGTGACAATTTTAATGATCTGGATATGCTCGAATATGCGGGAACATCAATAATTATGGGAAATGCAGATGCGAGTTTGCTTCAACGAGAAGAATTTTATACAACATTAAGTAATGATGAAAACGGCGTTGCCGCAGCAATTAATAAATATATTTTAGGAGATATAAATGGCTAATAGCACAGCAGTTATTGAAACAAACAAAGGAACAATCAAGATCGAACTTTTGGAATCGGACGCACCAAAAACGACGGAGAATTTCAGACTTCTTGCTGAAAAATCATATTTCAACGACGTAATCTTTCACCGTGTGATCAAGAATTTCATGGTTCAAGGCGGCGATCCGCTCGGCGAAGGCTATGGCGGTGAAAGTGCATGGGGCGGCAAATTTGATGACGAAATTGATCGTGATTCAGCACTTTATCAGGGTCCTTACGAAAAAGGCACGGTCGCGATGGCAAATTCCGGTCCGAATACAAATGGTTCTCAGTTTTTTATAATGCACATCGATTATCCGCTTCCTCCAAGCTATACAAAATTCGGACGTGTGATCGAAGGTCAGGATGTGATCGATGCGATCGCCGAGGTTGAAACCAATGACCGCGATAAACCGCACGAGCCGGTGGTGATGCAAAAAGTTTATATCGAAGGATAAGGATGCAGTACGCGATACGCGGTACGCGCAATACGTAATTCGCGTCACTTGTCACCTGTCACTTGTCACTTGTCACTTCAACCATGCGAGCAGTCATACAAAGAGTCTCGGAAGCAAGCGTTTCGGTTGATGAAGAAATTGTGGGTGAGATCAATAGTGGTCTCCTCATTTTTTTGGGTATATCACGTGATGATTCGGATGCTGAAGTAAGATCGCTGCTCGGCAATATCTTAAATCTTCGAATATTTGATGATCCCGATGGTAAGATGAACCTTTCGATCTTAACTGTCGGAGGTGAAATGTTGGTCGTATCGCAATTTACGCTCTACGGTGATACCCGAAAGGGGACAAGACCTTCGTATATAAAAGCCGCCGACCCCGAATCTGCGAATAGGCTCTATGAATTGTTTGTCTGCGAGGCAAAAACACAAGTCAACCGCGTCGAAACCGGTAAATTTCAAGCGATGATGGACGTAAAACTTATAAATGACGGTCCCGTTACGATCCTCATCGATACTGAAAAGAATTTCTAGAAACCATTATGTTCAACACAACTTCGATTTTTCTATTGCTTTCTCTTTTGCTGTTTTCTGTTTCCTGTAATTCGGGAACCACTACTTCAACAAGCGGCGATGCCGCTGTAAAAGAAGGAGTAAAGCCAATCGCTGACGCGGAAGTCGCTGTTATTGAAATGGAAAATCCGGCAGCTTTTGGCAGTATCACGATAGAACTCTATTCCAACATTGCACCGCAAATGGTTGCGCGGTTTAAGGAACTCGCGAAATCGGGCTTTTATAATGGCACAACTTTTCACCGCGTAAATGGAACCGTTATACAAGGCGGTGATCCGAATTCAAAAGATAATGATCCGACCAATGACGGTATCGGCGGTTCTGATAAACCAGATGTCGTCGCCGAATTTAGTGATATTGAATACGACACCGCGATCGTCGGAGCGGCGCGGATGGGAAATGACGTAAATTCACAAAATGCACAGTTTTTTATAATGCTCCGCCGCGAAGCGCAATTTGACAGAAACTATACGGTTTTCGGTAAAGTGATCGACGGTATGAACAACGCACGAACTATCGCAGGTTCTCCAAGAAACGGCGAAAGACCGATCGAGGATGTAAAGATCAAGTCGATCACATTTAAAAACAGATCCGGAAACTAACCGGTCGCGTTTTCGCGAAATAGTTTATTAAAAACCGCGTCACCGTTAAGCAAATTTGCCTCGTCGATCGCCCACGGTGAGTATTCGCTCTCAGGCGAATTGCAGTCGTTTAAAAAAGTCTCCCATTTAACCCATTTGAATTCCGAAACTTCACTTTTGTTTAATTTTGGTGCTTTTCCGGTAAAACCAACCAAAACCGGACATATCTCATTTTCAACGACGCCATCCTTTTCCGCTTTATATCGAAAATCCGGCAGCAGCAATTCGAGTTCGATCCCTCTTAAACCAAGTTCGTACTTCAAACGCCGTTTCGCAGCATTCTCGACGCTTTCGTGAAGCATTTGATGACCGCAGCATGAGTTTGACCAAACGCCGCCCCAGGTCTTCTTCTCGAGTGCCCTTCGCTGCAAAAGTAGTTCGCCCTTTGTATTGAACAAGAATACTGAAAACGCTAAATGGAGCGGAGTATTTTTTGTGTGCGTTGGAAGCTTCGGTGCTGTCCCAACAGGAGTTCCGGTTTCATCGACGAGAACAACCATATCGTCAAAAGAATAGCGATCTTTATACAATATTGCCGCAAAGATCGATAATACAATCCAACCGATTATCGCCGGAATATAAAGTCCGGCAAAAACTGCGACAAATGTCCAAAAGAAGACCGTCAGAAATGCGCTTTCGTTCAACTGGACCGGCACGGGAAGCAGAGGTCTAATTCGATAAACTAAGTATTCTATCAGAATCGCGCCGAGTAACCCTGAGATCAGCCATCCTGCAAAATTTGTCCAGGGGACTCCGTAGTACCAGCCCTTTTCGGTAAATTCCCAGAAACCAAAATAAACGGCCCCCGGATCAAGTACGAGATCAAAAATAACAAGCAAAACCGGAATCAAAACGATTCGCAAAAAGCGCCTTGAACTAAGGCTTTTCGCAATTACAAAAGCCGCTAGAATGAGCGGACTCCATGCGAAGAAGATTGTCCACGGCGTAATTCCAAACAGTTTGAAACCGAGCCTATCCGAATACTGAAATCCTCCGTAAGGCAAACCGGTAAATATGGCAAATGTCTCGACAGCCAATGCGAATACTCCGAGTGCAATAAATAATACTGCGGTATCACGCTTCCCGATCCATCGAACGGAAGCAAAAATTGCCGGCAGCGTAAAAAGAATAATACTGAAACTTGAAACCATAAAAGACCAAGGAGGCATTTCCACGTTAGCCATGAAAAACGCACTTACTGTAAGCGCAGTAAGCAGAATCATGGTTGAAAGCACTTTGATACTTATTCGCATATTCGGTCTATAATGGATCAGTGAAAGACTTACTCTTACTCGTGAAGATCAGCAGGCCAAGGTTTTGGATATATATCCTTGGTCCGTATCTGATCGGTCTCGCTGCGGCCTCAAATGTTCCTGCAGATCTTTTAAGACTCAAAGTTCTCATTTGGGCGATATACTTTACTTTGCCTGCAAATTTATTGATCTATGGTATCAACGACATTTTTGATCATGAGACCGATCGTCTCAACCCGAAAAAAAGGCATTTTGAATCTCTTTTAGCTCCTGAGTTTTACAAACGCCTTTATATTTTTATTGGAATTTTGAACGTGCCATTTCTGATATTTCTATTTATCTTCGGATCGCAAAATGCCATACTTTCGTTCTTTGGATTTCTTTTCTTTTCGGTCTTTTATTCCGCACCGCCGATACGCGCAAAGGTAAAACCCGTCATCGATTCCGCGTTTAATATCTTATATGTATTTCCGGGTATTTTCAGCTTCGCATTGCTTACGGGAAATTTCCCGGCCGGTATGACGATCATTGCCGCCGGTTTTTGGACGATGGCAATGCACGCTTATTCGGCGATACCCGACATTGACTCGGACAAAAAAGCGGATATCTCTACGATCGCTACCTGGCTTGGCAGACGTGGATCGCATATCTTTTGTATCATTTGCTATTTGGCGGCGACGGCTTTTTCGTTTCCATTTGTCGGATACGCCTCGATTGTATTTGGTATTGCTTATCTTGCGATGATGATCGTCTCTTTGATGATGAGTAATTCAGCCCGACTGTTTGACGTCTACCGCAAGTTTCCCCTGATGAACACAATCATCGGATTTGCGTTATTTTG
This sequence comes from Pyrinomonadaceae bacterium, assembly GCA_041747875.1. Lineage (GTDB taxonomy): Bacteria > Acidobacteriota > Blastocatellia > Pyrinomonadales > Pyrinomonadaceae > Aridibacter. The sequence continues at coordinate 4,695 of JBGTEI010000435.1, forward strand.
GATCGTCGCCTACTCGAAATTTATCAAATGGTCTTGAGCGGCTCAGCAGATCTATCACCATGAACCCGTTTGAAAACAAGCTCCGCACTGATCAGACAAATTTGCGTTCCGATCCCCGGATTTGTCCCTGCCCCGACGTAAAACAAATTCTGTACTTTTTTTGACTGATTCTTAGGGCGAAATATCGCTGTTTGCCACAAATTGTGTGCGAGACCAAGTGCCGAACCTTTTAAACTATTGTAGTCCTCGGAAAAATTATCTACCGAATAGATACGCCGATATTCGATCGCATCTTTTAATCCCGGTATGTTCATTTCCTTCTCTAAAAGTTCCACGATCTTGTTCGCATACTTTTCTTTTTCCCCGTCATTTATCGAAAGTCCCGATGCGATCGGCACCAAAACAAAAAGATTTTCTTTGCCTTCCGGTGCAACTTCAGGATCACTGGCACTTGGCATACAGACGTATAACGAAGGCTCGTCGGGGAGCTTTGGATATTTGTAAATATCGTCAAAATTTACGCGCCAATCTTTGGAAAAGAATAGATTGTGATGGACAAGGGATCCTAACTTTTTGTCAACACCCAAATACAAAATAAACGCCGATGGCGCCATAACACGTTTATTCCAATATTTTTCAGAATGAGTTTGCCAACGTTTTTCCAATAGACGCGTTTCGGTAAACCACATGTCGGCATTTGAGATAACGATATCGGCCGCTATAACTTCACCGTTGCTGAGTTCTACAGACTTCGCTTGCCCATCCTCAACCAAGATCTCGGCGACATCGGAATTATTTCTTAATACCGCACCATTCTTCTCGGCGATCGAAACGAGTGCCTTTATCAATTCGTAGAATCCACCTTTCGGATAAAAGACCCCTTGATTAAAATCCATATGGCTCATCAAATTGTACAGAGCCGGGGCCTCATACGGCGATGTCCCTAGAAAGACCATCGTATATTCCATTATCTGCTGAAGTTTTTTTGCTTTGAAGAATTTCGAAACAAATGCGTGCATCTTTGAAAAAACGGAAAGTTTTTGTCCTTCCGTCATTACACGCTTATTGAAAAAATCAAAAACGGTATCATAATTCTTGTACATAAAGTGTTGTGTAGCAATATGATACTGATATTCCGATTGTTTAAGGTAGGCTTTTAGATTTTCACCTGATCCGGGTTCGATAGCTTCAAACGTTTGGGAATCTACCTCGATGTCTGAGTGGATATCGACATTATCAGGGTCGTCCTTAAAGAATATTCGGTAGGATGGTTCAAGTCTCAGAAGGTCTAGGTGTTCATCTACCCGTTCCCCCATTAGGTTGAAAAAGTGTTCAAAGAGGTCCGGTGCTAAATACCATGAAGGTCCCATATCAAAACGAAATCCGTTATGCTCGAAAATATTCGCTCTTCCGCCAAAGTTTTCATTCTTTTCGAGAACTGTGACTTCATAACCCTTTTTTGCAAATAACCCTGCGGTTCCTAGTCCGCCGATGCCGGAACCGATTATCACGACCTTTTTAGTCATATTTTCCTACAAGCACCTTTAGTGAGAGCCATAATTTTCGGGAAAAAGTTGTTCGCACACGCCCCGCATATACATTGTAGTCCACCTTTTCGATCTCACGCAGGATCTCC
>JBGTEI010000436.1:0-2951 GCA_041747875.1 Pyrinomonadaceae bacterium
CAAAATGATAAATCGGACAAGCCTGGTAAGTCTGATAAATCTAAAGGCGACAGTAAAAAAGGCGGCGGGGAAAAGCATTCGAAGGATAAGAAGTCTAAGGGAAACGGTTAATCATTACCATATGCTCCGCAAAGTTGTTTATTCTACATTGAGAAAATGTCGGTATTTTGACGAAGATAGTCAGAATCAATTACAGTAGCTTAAATTAAAAAAACCTTATTAAACTATAGCAAAACCCCTAAATTCGAATGACATAAGTCTTTAGAATTTAGGGGTTTATTCATCTACTACAAATACAAAGCTTTAACTTCTTCCGCTCTTTTTCCAGTCCGCTAAAAACGCGTCTAATCCCCTATCGGTCAGCGGATGTTTGACGATCTTCTTAAATACGTCAAACGGAACGGTTGCTACATCTGCGCCGGCTAACGCACAATCGACGATATGCATCGGGTGACGGATACTTGCGGCAAGTATTTCGGTTTCAAATCCATAGTTGTCATATATCTGGACGATGTCGGCGATCAGGTCCATCCCGTTTTGCGAAATATCATCAAGGCGTCCGATAAAAGGCGATATATAGCCGGCTCCTGCTTTGGCAGCGAGTAATGCCTGGGATGCCGAGAAACAAAGTGTAACGTTTGTCTTTGTTCCTTCTTCGCTAAAGATTCGGGTCGCTTTTAATCCGTCCCAAGTCAAAGGGCATTTGATCACAACGTTATCGGCGATCTTTGCGAGTTCGCGGCCTTCCTTGAGCATTCCTTCGGTATCGATCGCGGTTACTTCGGCTGAAACGTCGCCCGGAACGATCTCGCAGATCTCGGCTATCCGTTCCTTAAAATCGATATCGCCTTCCTTTGCGACCAATGAAGGGTTTGTCGTAACGCCATCTATCAAGCCCAATTCGGCGGCTTCTCTGATCTCATCCAAATTTGCTGTATCAATAAAAAATTTCATTATATTCTCCGTTAAATTGTGAACTTATTATTATTTAGAAACGGTATTTCTCAGGATTCCGATACCTTCGATCTCGATCTCGCAAACGTCCCCCGCGCTTAATTTCGAAACGCCTGCCGGAGTTCCTGTTGCGATAAGATCGCCTGAATTAAGAGTCATTTGTCTTGAAATGTATCGTACTAAAAAGGGAATATCAAATATCATCTGCGATGTCCTTCCGTCCTGCTTTATCTCGCCATTCACTTTCGCGGTCACACGAATATCGGTGACATCGAGGTTTGTTTCGATAAGCCGGCTCACCGGGCAAAATGTGTCAAACGATTTACCGCGCGTGAACTGAATATCATTTTTCTGGACATCGCGCGCAGTGACATCGTTAACGCAAACATAGCCGAAAATATTTTCGAATGGATCATCATCGTCCGACAGGTCTTTACAAGTGCGTCCGATAACGATTCCAAGTTCGGCTTCGTGTTCGACCTGACTGGATTGCACGGGGAGAACTATATCTTCTGAATCGCAGATCAGCGCCGAAGGAGCCTTTAAAAACAGGAGCGGTGCCTTGGGTACTTCATTTCCGAGTTCTTTTGCGTGGTCGGCATAGTTTCTTCCAACACACACGATCTTTGACGGGGAAACCGGTGCAATGATCTCGACTTCATCAAGTGAGAGCGGCGGAGGGAAGTCTGCTTCAAAATCGAGGTCTTCAAGAGTTTTAGCACCCGCGTCAAAATGAAAGACATCTTGGTTTTGAATTGCTCCAAAATAGACCTTTTCGTCGAACTTAAATCTACAAATCTTCATGTCTTTTAAAACGCGTCTTCTGTGACGACCTCGGACGGGGTACTAACGTTCCCAAATTTATCAGTCGCAGTTAAATAGTAGTAATAAGTCTCGCCGGATCGGACTTTTTCATCCTTGAAAGTATTTGTTTTAAGAAGATCCGGAGTCAAAAGCTGCCAGTCACGCTTTGGTTTCGAAGGATCAGTGGTCCGATACAGACTGTATCCCGCAATATCCTTTTCCAGATTTGTCGCAAAAAAGATCGATATCAAGTTTGGAGCGGACGCGATCGTTATAGATTCGGGAGCATTTGGGGCAAAGGTATCCTTCGGCGTAATTTTAAGTGTATTTGACGAGGAGCTCTCAATCGGTTGACCTTCAGCACCAACTGAAACTGCCCGCAAAAAGTATTCATAGGAGATCTCAAACTGAAAGAATTCATCACTATAAGATGTACCGATAATCGGTACTTCGTTTAACTTATCCGGAGAATCTTCGGTTCCTTCGATTCTATATAGGTTGTAACCCAATATATTAGCCGGTTTTGAACCGTCCTCGTTAAACTCCGGCGCTATCCAGCTCAATCGAAGGGCTTCTTGCGTTACGTTTATGGCTAATCCGGGGGGCGGCGCCGATATCTTTGAGGTAGGTTCGATCAAAAAGAAGTTGGAAAAAGCGGCCTTCTGTCCAGAGGCGTTGACAAACCTGATGGCGTATCTGAGACGAACTTGCTGACCTGAAAAGGTAAGCCGATCTGAATACGATATGTTCTTTAGTGCGAAATCAGAATCAGCGATCGGTAGCGAGGCGATTAAAGTGCTGTTTGAAGCAAATTCTTCTTCGGTAAGCGAAAGGGAAGCCGAGAGCGGCTCGGCTAGGCGGTAAATATCCGCCCGACTGATATTTAGGGCATTGCCGCTACCGGCGTTTCTCGCAGGCATTTGCCAAACAAGGTTAATGTTGGATCCGACCTGAGCTCCTGAAATGTCTACCCGCTGCGAAACTCGTTCTACCGGAGGCAGCGGTGGTTTTCTTTTTCCACAAGTGGAAAACAAAAACACGCAGCAAAGTAAAATTGCTATTAAACTTAATTGTTTAATAGCTTTTGTGTTTAAGTTAAACTGCTTAATTAAGTAAATAAGCATATGTATAGTTATAATATGTACTGTCTTAAGTTTTGGTCCTTAACGAGTTCTTCGAGACGGCCCCGGACA
>JBGTEI010000437.1:0-11016 GCA_041747875.1 Pyrinomonadaceae bacterium
AGTTCATCAACAAATGTGGTGGGAATGGATAAAACGGGCTAAGGAAAAAGGCGATCTGCGCGTGATGGTTGCATTAACGGTCAATAGTGAATTGCTGGCAACAATTCTTAATGGTGATACACCGATCGATGACAAGGCATCAGCCGATTTACAGATAGATGAAATTATCGCTTTTGTAAAAAGACATGATGATTTTATGGAAATCGCTAAAACTCCTGCAGATTTGAGGAGAATTATCGGAGCTGACAAACTTGCCGTTATCCTCGGGATGGAAGTTGATAATATCGGCAACTTCAATAAACCCGAAATGATTGCCAATGAAACAACCGTCAAAGCGGAAATAAACAGACTTTATGCGAAAGGTGTCAGATACATATTTCCCGTACATTTGGTAGATAATAAATTTGGCGGATCGGCTATTTACAGCAATATTTTTAATGCTGCAAATAAATATTCAACGGGTGGTGTGACAGGTAATTATTATGATGTAGAAACCGGCTCGGTTAAATACAGGTTGGGTGTTTCATCAATACCGGGTGGAGATTTTATGGTCATGCAGACTTTTGCTCCCACTTTGGCAGCGTTAAGTGGTAATCCATATCCGCCTGCTATGCAAGCTGATCCAAGTAAACCAGATTTTTGTCCGGCTCCGGTTCTTGGGTGTTGGAAAACATTTAGAACTCTTCAAAGTATCGTTACGCCAAATCCGGCTTATTTAGTTTACTCGGGGATATCCGGCGGACACGTTAATAAAAAAGGATTATCCCAACTCGGTAAGTTTGCCGTTTTAGAAATGATGAAGTTAGGAATGATAATTGATATAGATCATATGTCGGATAAATCACAAGTAGATACTTTGGATATCGCCGAGCGACTCGGAAATAATTATCCGCTTAATATTGGACATAACGGTCTGCAAAATTCACGTGGTTCGGAACGAATCGCCTCATTAAGTTCAATTACGCGAATCGCAGCACTGGGAGGAGTTTTTGGTATTGGGACTTCTGATTCGGAAGAACATCATTCAGATTCTGAAACTTTCATTAGTAGTTTTAACGAAGTTTGGTCAGCTATGGGAGGCGATACTTATGGAGCCGTTGCCATCGGGACGGATGTCAACGGAATGGAACGTCTGCCAAGAGGACCAACGAATGTCTTACCTAACTTTTATGACGATGAATTTCCAATCAGTAAAACAGCCAATAGAGAATGGCACTATCCAAGCCAGGGAGTTATTCATTATGGTCTAATGGCTGATTTTTTCCGGGATGTGAGGCAGAAAAATCCTCAGACCTACCAAAATTTGATGAACTCGGCCGAACACTTTGCCCGTATGTGGGAAAAAGCGGAGAAGCAAAAAACGGTTGTCAAATAATTATTATTTACAAAGGCAGGAAATTATATGAAATTATCGAAAAGCATCGGCAGAACCTTCTTAAGTACGTCAGTAGTCTTGGTTTTCCTTTTATCGATTCCCATTAGTGTCTTTTGCCAAACCGAGAAGTTGGGCATCATCAGCTACACATCGCCCCAAGGAATGGCACGAACGATTAAAGAAAACGTGATTGCCTTTAGCGAAATCAATCAAACAACGGGCGGTTTTTGCATTATTACACTCTATGGTGCAACAGCCGGCAGCGGAAATCCAACCACCAATTTTACTAGAGAGTGGAATAATTTGGCGGTTAAGAATCTTAACGCCATAACAAATCCCGAAACAGAAACGCAAACCGCAGAAGGTTGGACAATTATTGCGGGCGCATCAGCTGTTGATTCGGAAGGTATTAAGGGTGCGGCGTTTTTGACCGTGATAAGCGGTTTCGGTAAATCGGTCAGCGTTCTCGCCGTTTTTAACGACCAATCTTATATGAGCAAGATCGCGGCATTTGTCAGCGGAATTGATTTGGATAAAACGGCTGTGACAACGCCGATTACAACTAATCAACCGAGTTATGACATCAACGGCAAACTCATCATTCCATTCCCTGCCCGCCAACTTACAGTGGCGGATTTTGAAGGTGAATGGGGCGAAGATGCAAACCGAGTAACGACAACTTACGTCTATCGATCATCGGGAAGTTATGCGGGGAGCGATAACCTGACTTTCCGAAGTAAGATGACCATCACCAAGAATGGCGGCTACATTAACGATTTTTTTGCCATTCAAAACGGGAAGAAGATCATCGATAAAACAAATGGGACAATCAGCGTCAACGGACAAGTGTTTTCCATTACGCAAGCAGATACTCAGAAGTTTGTAATTCGTGGTTGGCTCGAACTTCCGGATATGACGATTATGATTCTCTGTGGACCCTTGTATGACAAAGATCTTGCACGTCATATTGACAACCCCGAACAGGGTGCAAATCTTAACAATACCTGGGTTAGAAAAAGATAAAGAATAACTTTGTAACCAATAAGATCTACATAGCATGCCTTTTTCGTAGTTGTAATTTCGAATGGTGATTTCAAATCCGGACTCACCGCAGGTCGCAGCTTTTAGAAAAACGGCAGAGGAAGTTGCAAGGCAGATCTCGATCGAAGTGATGAACCCGGAAATCGTTGTTTTGTCGAAGGTAAAGCAACTTTCAAAGTTGGAATAAATTGAGGCTGGTTTTAGTTCAAATGGAACCAGCCTTTATGTTTTGGCTTTACATCTTAAAAGTGCTTGATTTTGTTCGTCAATTTTCCCCGCGAAATAAGCCGGAAGCTTACTTTCTTTTTTAAGTGCGAGCCATATATCAAGACTCCGGCGATGCCATTTTTCTGCTTCTATTAAAGCGCTGGTTTTTTGATTTTTCGCCTTCGCGAGCTGTTCGTAAATCTCACCAATAAATGCAAGTGTCTCACCAAGATTTCCGGTATTATAAATATCTTCGGGATGTGTTCTGACATTTCCTTCTTGAATTTGTCGTGACTTTTGAAGGTGGTCGAGCGCTTTTCTAAAGTTTTTTTCCTTTGCGTATACAAATCCTAAAGTTCCATGCGCCAAAGAAAGTTGACCGATCGCCAGATAGTTTTTGGGATCAGATCTCACCGCCGTTTCGCAGATCTCAAGCATTTGCTTTGTGTTCTTTAACGCTTCTTGATTCATCCCTAATTTGGCCTGAGTTCTTCCGACATTTCCAAGCGCTATAGCAAAAACGATCTGCGACTGAAGCGTTGGCGGATCATTCGCCGATTTAAGTTTGCGGCTTGATTCAAGAGCCTTTGAGTATTCTTTATAAGCCTCTTCCGGTTTTTTTGCTTCGAGATTCTGCCCGATCCGCCGATATGCCATCTGCGTGACGCTTAAGATCTTCTCGTTCATCGATAATCCGTCAGTCATCTTTTTCTTCAGCTCATAAGAATCCGGAATTCCGTCGGCGATCGCGATACTTCGGCGGTAATTCTTGATCGCATCACCTTCGTCTCCATTTGGTTTTGAGACAAGAAGTTCACCGAGTTCGAGATGAAACCGGGCTGACGTTAGCCGAATCAGAAGATCGTCCGGTTTCGCAATCGACAGTTTTTCCAAAATTTCGATCGCGTTGCGGCAGTGAATTTCTGCTTTCGGAAAATCATTGACCTGCATCATAACGCGGAAAATTTTGCTGTGAAGCATTGCCGCCGCGTAATGTTCATCAAAGCTTTCAGGATCCTTCGCAAGGGATTCCCTGATCGCCAACGCCTTACCGTAACTCTCAATTGCCCCGGACGAATCGCCTAAGTTTGAACCGAGTGATCCTCCCTGAACGTCTCCGATCTTTTCATACCCTGCGGCGAGATCTCGTTGTAGCGTCATATCGTTTTTTGATTCAACAGTCAATTTATCCAAATAATTCAACGCCCTTTCGACAAGAAGTTTTCGCGCCGGCGTCGAACCCGCAAGATCCTTTATCGAATCATGGACGTCAAACATTAGCGAATTGGCCAGTGTCCGGACGTCGCCAAACCGTTCTTCCGCTTTCGCGCGTTCGCGTTTGGCGACCGTCGCCTGCCATGTGGCAACCGAAGTGCCGGCGACCAATGAAACAATTACGATGGCAGCAGCCGCAACTCCTATTTTGTGACGTTGAATGTATTTTCCAAACCGATAACCGATCGTCTGCGGCCGCGCCAAGACAGGTAGTCCTGTCAAAAATCTCCGGATATCTTCTGAAAGCAGCTGAACCGAACCGTACCGCTCAGACGGTTCTTTCCGCATGGATTTTAAGATAATGTTGTCCAGATCCCCGCGCAGCGCTTGTCTGTCAAAATGTCGATCGGCAGATCCTTCCGTCCACGTGATCGCTTCGTTTGAACGCGTATTGCTCGGACGCGGGGGATCCGTTTCGCACACACTTTTTATGATTTCATCATACGACTTGCCCTTTATCTGGTAAGGACGCGACCCTGTCAAAAGCTCGTATAAAATTACGCCGAGCGAATAAACATCAGCTGAAGTTGTGACGATCTTGCCGAGAAGCTGCTCAGGAGCTGCATATTCGGGAGTAAACATTTTCCCTGTGGTTTCTGAGTTTGTTGCGTCGATGCCGGGATCCGATAACAGCTTGGCGATGCCAAAATCGAGTAGTTTTGGTACCCGGTCTTTGGTAATCAGGATATTTGAAGGTTTTAGATCGCGATGAATTGTCAAATTTCTGTGGGCATGATCAACTGCCGAACAAATTTGTCCGAAGATCTCAAGTCGCTCAGAGAGCGAGAGTCTGTTCTCCTCGCAAAATTGATTTAACGGTTTTCCTTCGATGAATTCCATCACAAAAAAAGGCCGCCCATCCGTTGAGATCCCGCCATCGATAAGCTGCGCAATATTCTTGTGTTTTAGCGATGAAAGTATCTTTCGCTCGGTGACGAAACGTTTGACGATCGTTTCGCTGTCCATACCGCGTTTAATAACTTTAAGTGCTGCCTTTTGATTGAAATCGGAATCGAGACGTTCGGCAAGGTATACGGTTCCCATCCCGCCTGCGCCGATCTTTTCAAGGATCAAATAGTTGCCGATCTTTGTTCCAATAAGTGCGTCGGTCTTTTCCTCTTCGATCGCACCGCGTTCGATAAAGATAGGTTTTTCGATAAAATCTTCTGCCGTTTCGTGCGCAGCGATCAGTTTTTCTACCTCAAGGCGGACTTCGACATCAAGCTCCTGCGCTAAAAATGCTTCCCGGTCTGTTTCAGGCAGATCAAGTGCTTGTGATAGAAGATTTTTAATATTTTGCCAATGCGCGGGATCCATAGAATTTTCTCAACACACTACGCGAAATTCGATACAAAGTTGGCTCAATTCTCATTAATTTTGTTATAAAGCCAGGCGCGGGCGATCGTCCATTCCCGTTTTACAGTTGCCGGAGATATCTTTAGAACCTGCGCCGTTTCCTCGATCGTAAGACCCGAAAAATACCGTAGTTCAACCACTCTGCATTGCTGCTCGTCAAATTTTTCAAGTTCGCTTAGTGCTTTATCAAGCTCGAGCAAACTCTCATCCATCTTTGTCGAGATCGTCGGAGTGTCATCAAGTGAAACTTTCAGGGCACCGTGTTTTAGCGATTTTCTTTCGCGAGCGGCATCGATCAGAATTCTCCGCATAGCCTGAGCTGCGATCGCAAAAAACTGCCCGCGATTCTCCCAATCAACAGAGCGCTGCTTTGTGAGTTTGAAATAAGCTTCATGGACAAGCTCGGTAGTCTGCATTGAAACATCGTATTCCCGGTTAAGAAAACTCGCGGCGAGACGCCGGAGTTCGTTATAAACCAGAGGCAACAGTTCGTCGAGTGCATCACGGTTTTCCAGTCCATTTTTTTTTAGTTCATCAAGCAATACTGATACTTCATTTTCCATAGAATTATTGAGCCAATTTTATCACGGATTCCGCGTAGTGGTTTGAAGAGAAAACATCGGATCGAAATTGTGAAGCACGTCACCCTGAACGGGGAATGTTCGTATTCGGATATTGAAAGGATGGATAAATAGGGGAAAAAGATGTTGAGAAGAGCTATTGATAATTTGCTGTTATACGATCCAGATCATCAGGACTATGCAAGCAAATACAAAGATGAAGTGGGCAGCAATTGCGACGTATACAAGGTCAATTCGCTAAACGATCTAAAAACTGCAGTCGCTGAATTCACAAATGTCCGGTACCTCGAGATCGTGTTTCACGGAACGGCGGGCAGTAATTTGCGTTTCGGAGATGGCTCGGGAATTGCCGGATCACTCTTCTCAAGAACGCTGACTGAAAACCCGGTTTTTATCAACCCAAATTCCCGCGTTTTATTTTATTCGTGCAATATCGGCGAGGGAACGGTCGGTGACAACTTTATGGACCACTTCGGAAAAACCGTTTTCGCCGGTAGAGGCGGGATACTCGGAGCCACTACGGTGGTCAACCGTGTGTTGTTTCGCAATACCGTCTTTGCGACAAATATTTTTATGGTTCCCGGTCTTGACGGAAAGCTAAAGGTTCGGAGATACGACCAAAACGGCACGCGGAAAAGTGAAAGGATCGTGAACAAATACGGAAAGTTACAGTAATTCAGTTTCAAGGAGACAACTTTAAGCAGATGAAACGAAGTATTTATAATGCAAAGTTTGATTTAGCTGCTGCTCAAACCGCCATGGCAAAGCAATTATTTTTCCAACATAAAAATGTGGTTGTTCAAACGATCAGCGAAGAAGTTTTGGTCTATAACCTCAGCAATCATAAGGCGCATTGCCTGAACAAGACGGCGGCCATGATCAGGGAAGCGTGCGACGGAAAAAGCGATATTCTCAAGATCAAATCGAATGTCGATCAAAATTCCGGAGAGCAGCTGCCTCTTGATCTGATAATTTTGACGATCGACGATCTGATAACGAAAGACCTTATTGTACGGCAGGATCATGGGAGCATCGATCGGACCACGCGAAGAGAAATGATCAGAAAGGCCGCGCTTACAACGGCGATCGCTCTCCCGCTGATCTCGTCTGTCGTTTCGCCCGCCGCGGTGAGCGCGCAGAGTTGTATTGGTTTTGGAACAGGCGCACCGGGAACCCCGGTTAATGCGTTTACGGACAATGGCGGATGCGAATTTTTCCTCAACGATATGTGCTGCAGCGGCGCGGTAACCAACTATGAATTTACCCTCTGCTGCAGTGAACCTCAGCAGGAAGGAATCGGGACATGTACGGGTACTTGTGCCTGATCATTAAAGTAACATGATAAAAACAAGATCATTTATCATTTTGCTCTTTTGGTTGCAGCTATTGACGGTAGTTTCATTTTCGCATACCGAGAAATTCGACATAGTTACTTACACGTCTCCTAAGGGATGGCAGAAGGAAACCGGCGCGAATAACATTCAGTTTGGAAAGGAGAATGGAGCTCACGGTACTTTTTGCATCGTCATGATGTTTAAGGCTTTGCCCGCGGGTCCCGATTCGAGACGCAACTTCGACGCAGCTCGGGAAACTCTTGTAAAGGACGCAGTTTCTCCTTCGGCGGCGCCGGATATGCAAACACCGGTTATTGATGAAAAGGGTTGGACGGCGCAAAGCGGATTTGCACCGTATGAGAACGAAGGAAAACAAGGCGTCTTAATGCTCGTTTCGACTACTGGAAACAATAAGGTTCTGAATATATTGATACTGACGAATTCCGATATTTATCAGGAAGTTGTCTTTGCATTCGTCGATTCCATTGTTTTTCCGGACGCCAAACAACATACGAAGGTTCCCAACGATCGTCATCCCGTAACCACATCCACATGTCTAAAAGGCCGCTTCCAATTCACCGAACCAAAGTTTGACGACGGTTGGAATGCGGTTGAGAGGAAAGACTGGGTCGAAGTTTCAAAGGGCGGCACGAAAGTTTACTTATACTACATTTTTCCAATGGGTAACGAGATGCGCCCACCCAATGGAAATATTCGCGACAATATTTGGAACAAAGTTGTGAAAGACCGGTTCACAATAATTTCCGAAACCGAACAACGAAGCTCTATTTACAGCCAGAATGAATGGAAAGAAGGTGAAGCGATTGACAAAATTACAGGTCAAAAGGTTTATTTGGCTATGAGTTGGAACGGCACCCTGAATATTGCGGCATCTTCAAGCCGTGCGGAATCATACGAACTTTTTCCAGGCCCCGGCGATCTCGACAACATGGATCGTTACAAGTAAGTTTGCGATCGGTCCGGGTGACCTGACCGGGGTTTGGCAAAGCGGCGCGAGTAATACCGTTGACTGGTATAACCCGACCACCGGTTTCTATACCGGTTCGACGCTTGCGGCGAGCGGCGCTGTTTTTTTAACATTCATTTCAAACGGAACTTACAACAGGGTTCACAACGGTGTCACGGGCGCGGTGGTCGGCTCAATCAGTACTTTCCAACAGGAATTCAAAGGACAATTCACGGTTTCTAATTGGAACATAATGGCAACAAATAGATTGGCGGGAAAACGGATAATTTTGCTGCTTCCTTTCAGGCAGTGAGAGGCGGACGGCTGCTTTATCTGACGAGCGGCGGACAAAACTATCTGCTAGCCAAAACTAAATAGGTCTGACCGCTAGTTGTTCGCAAACAAAAGCATAGACAGGAGTTCATTCAGATCAGGTAAATCACCATGAAATATCAATTTACAAAGGCCATTTTATCGGTTTTGCTTGGAATCCTTATCTTTGTGGCGATCGCGTTCGCTCAGACAAATGAAACGATTGACATTATTTCGTTCACGGCGCCGGGCGGCTGGCAGAAAGAAGTCAGTCAAAATGCCTTTCAACTCGGGGGCGAAAATGAAGAAGGTGCATGCATCATTTCGATATTAAAACCGATTCCCGCGAATTCGATTTCACGGGTTAATTTTGACGCTGCGTGGAAGACTTTCGTCAAAGAGACAATGAAAGTTTCGGGTGAGCCGGAGATGTCGCCCGCCGAAACTAAGGACGGCTGGACCACTGAAAGCGGTTTTGCAAATTATGAAAATAACGGGATCAAAGGTGCTGCGATACTTGTTAACATGTCTGACGGCACCAGGATGGTAAATATTTTGATCCTCATGAATTCCGCAGCATTTCAAAAGGATGTAGAAGATTTCCTTTTATCAGTTCAATTGCCGAAACTGTCCGATAGCAAAACTGCATCAACTCATATTCCGCCGCCGAATACTTCGATAATCGATCAACGCTCAGGATTTCAATTCAGCACCTCAAACTTTGATGACGGCTGGACCAGCACAGAACGTGAAGATTGGGTAGAAGTACTGAAAGGAAACGTCAAAGTCTTAATTCATTATCCAAGAGAAGGAACGATATTCCCCGCCGACCCGGAACCGCTTACAAATGCCGCCTGGAATATTTTAGTTGCACCAAGATACAGCAACCTGAAAAATTACAAAACGGCATATATCACCACCAGTAACAGACCGTATTTGGGTATGGGTTCTGCGATCGACAACGCTTCGGGAAAACAGGTATTTATTGTCCTATTCAGACAAGGAAATAGCGGTTGGCTGGAGTTTATCGCTCCCGACAAAAACGGGTTTGTGCAGCAGTTCAAATTTGATCCTGAAACAATAAAGTGGGACAGCGATAGTGATCTACTCATGCCACTCACGAACATGGTGAATTACAACAAGTTTGCTATTGCCGCAAGCGATTTTAGCGGAACATGGACAAGTGATTTTAGCGGTGTTCAGCAGATGTATCAGGTCTATACCGGAAGCTACGCCGGAATGAACATAAACCAATCAAAGGAAGAATTCGTATTCGGAGCCGGTAACACGTATAACTGGAAACTGCTTGTCGTAAGTGGAATGGTCGGTAACATCAAATACGCCAATGTAAGTTCGACGGGAAAATATACGGTTCTCAACAACTGGCAGATCCAATTTTCAAAAATAGAATCCGGTGCGAAAACTTACAACGCTTTTTGGTCTTCGATCAAAAATGCTAGGGTTTTGAAGCTTCTCGACGCAAAAAACCAGGGCAGCGGTATTTATACCGCTTATGGGAAAAAATAATGTAAAAGCACTATGTCTAAAGTTATGAATTTCTTAAAAACTGTTGCTGTTTTGTTTGTCGTTTCATTTTTGGTAAATTCGCTTTTTGCGCAAACGGCAACTATCAAAAGCTCACAAATTGGCTCAAAGTCACCGGCGAAAACGGGTGATCTGAATGCGGATCTGGTAAGCCGCAGTTCCGACGATAAATTCTTCGGCACTTTTTACAATTCAAACTCACCGGTTATTGGCGGTTCGGATGAAAACGAAGGTCGTTATGTCGCTTTTGTCTCGTCTGCGGAAGGACTCGGAGTGTCAAAGGGAAAAAACCGTCAAATAATTTGGCGGGACAGAAAAACGGGCGAAACTATTTTGGTCAGCTTTGGCGTGGATGGCGTTGGTGGAAATGGTGACAGTTTTGCTCCATCAATTTCTTCAGACGGATTTTCGGTTGCTTTCGAATCTTACGCGTCAAACCTGGTTCCGGTCGATACAAACAATGTTCGGGACATTTTCGTTTGGAATTACGACTCCCGCACCATCGAAGCCGTCAGCACCGGACCGGGCGAGATCGAAACAAACGCCGAGGCGTTTGAGCCAAATATTTCCGGCGACGGGAGATTTATTGCCTATTCTTCAAGCGCGGACAATATTACGCCTGGGGTAGAAGGTATCAACACTGTAAACGTCTATCTCAAGGATATGACAAGTCATACGACAAAACTTATAAGCATCGATCCGAAAACGAAAAAAGGAGTTGGCGGCTTAAGACCTTCTGTCTCAAATGACGGCTCGCGGGTCGTGTTTTATTCGTATTCTTCAAAACTAGTTGCAGGCGATAACAATGATCTTTGGGATATTTTCTTGTATGACAGCCGCAGTCCGCAATTAAAACGGGTAAGCCTGACCGAAACCGGAACTGAACGAGATGAGGGAAAGGAAAGCGCCAGCCGAGTCGTAACTCCAACGATCTCGGGAAACGGCCGTTTCGTATCGTTCGCAACGACCGCTGCAAATATGGTATCGGGTGATAATAACAAAGCTCAGGACGCGTTTGTCGTT
>JBGTEI010000438.1:0-7541 GCA_041747875.1 Pyrinomonadaceae bacterium
GAAAACACGATTGTTATTCCGCGTGTCGATTCTGCCACAGCTGAGAGTAATTTAAACAATATTTGGAAAACCGCGTTTATATTGCTTGCAGGGATCTCTTTGTTGGCGTTTGGATTGATCTATTGGACGAAAGCAAAACAAACTGATCCGACAACGGTGCAGGCAGTAGATGAAAACGGACTTCCTGTTCAGCCGCTCAATCCGGCAACGGGACTCAACGAGCAAAATTTACCAAATCCTACTGATTATCCGTCCAACTCGATAGATCCGAACGATCCATTAGTACAAGGTGACTATCCTCCTGGAGTGCCGGGCGGAGGAGATGGGTATGACCCATGGGCAAGACCGGGAACCCCGCCGGGAGGAACCCCCACTTACGGAGAACCGTATGGTCAAGGTGGTGAAACCGTTACGATCCCGGGAAATAGCGGGAGCGTATTTACTCAAGACGACTTTCTGGGATATGACTCGAACGGAAATCCGATATATCAAATAAGGGTTCCGAAAAAATCACCTTTGCCGACACCGGGTGCTAAAGCTTCACCGACGCCCGCCGATTCTGCGAAAGATCCTGCCGCGACGCCGAAACCACAGGATGACGGGGCGAAAAAACAGGAGCCTAAATCGACCGATAACCCCGCGGCAAAAGACGTTAAGACTCCGGCAAAAACTCCGGCCAAGCCAAAACCCGGCTCTGCAAATCCCGCAGCAAACAGTCAAAAGACGAGAAGCGGTGTAGAGCAAGATACTTAGGATTTATTTTATTTTTAAGACTTTAAAACTGCGCAGATCTGATCGCGCAGTTTTTTTTCGTCGTCGAATGTAAGTTTGCTTTCCACGACATAGCAGGGAAGTTCGAATTCAAATCCGGCGAGTTTTACCGCGTCTTTTGCCGTAGTAAAAAGAATTTCGGCAGAGCTTTCCTTTGCAGCAGTAACAATCGTTATTACATCATGTTTTGTATAAGAATGATGATCGGAAAATGTATTTGCGGCAGTCAGGTTAAAACCCTCATTTCTCAATTGATCAAAGAAACTATCCGGATTTCCGAGGGCGCAAAACGCGAATGCTTTCCCATTCGGTTTTACAGTATCTAATTTATCTCCACGCAAGAAAACACCGAGCTCGACGATCCGCGAGGTTTTGTTTTTTGCGATCACGATATCGCATTTTTCGTTATGGCGGCGAATTTCACCTTCGATCGGAGCAATATCGTCTACTAAGTTTGCCCGTGTAATGACAACAAGATCGGCCCGATGAAGATTCGAAAGTGGTTCACGAAGAATGCCGGAAGGAAGCGTTTTACGATTGCCGAACGGATTTGTCGCGTCGATTACGACAATATCGAGGTCGCGTTTGGCCTTGCGGTGTTGGAAAGCATCATCAAGAATAAACGCAGTAATGCCATATTTATCTTTCGCCCATTTTCCAGATCTCAGCCGATCCGCATCGGAAATAACGATGGCTTTTCCAAGTAGTTTTTGGGCTAGCTCAAATGGTTCATCGCCCGCTTGTTTGAGCGATGCAATTATTCCGGCACCATCGGAAACCACTACCCGTTCTTTCTCGTTGGCACGCTTATAACCGCGGGAAATAATACATACTTTTTCGCCCTTATCCGCGAGAAATTCGGCGATCATAGCTACGAGCGGAGTTTTCCCGGTTCCGCCAACAGTAATATTCCCAACCGAGATCGTCGGCGCTCCAAGCGAATGCGACTTCAAAGTTCCTCTTTCGAAGTGTGTATTTCGCGTGTCGATGATTTTGCCGTAGAGCCAGCTTAGCGCGGATAGCATAAAAACAATTATCAATCCCGCGGCTAAAACTACAAAATTAGCTTTTTACTTTTTATTTGTCGTTTGAATCAAACGATCGAGTTTTATCCGCGCGGAACCGCTGTCTATACTTTGTTCGGCAAGTCGCGCGGCATGAACGGGATCGTCGGTCGTCCCGCCAATTAGCAGTGCAGCGGCTGAATTCATAACCACCAAACTCCTCGCTTCATCACGCCGTTTGCTTTCGAGTACATCACTTATTATCTGCGCGCTCTCTTTTGGGCACCAAACTCGAAGGTGATTGACTTGCGTTTTTTGAAAACCAAAATCGACGGGTGAGATATCGAATGTCCGAATCTTATTGCCCGTAACTTCTGCAACACGGGTTTTACCGGCAAGGGTAATTTCATCGAGACCATCTTCACCATGAACGACCCAAGCTTTTGTAATTCCCAGCAAAGAAAGGGCTTGCGCCATCGGTTCGACCAATGAAGGATGCCAGACACCGAGAAGTTGTCGCGGTGCGTTAGAGGGATTAGACAACACGCCAAGCAAATTCAGACTTGTTCGTACGCCTAATCCGCGTTTAACGTCGCCGACCCGGAGAAGTGTTGGGTGGAATTTTGGGGCAAACATAAAACAAATTCCCGCACCATTTAAGCAGGCTTGAGCTAGTTTTGGTTCGCCTGCTATTTTTACACCGAGTTGGTTCAGGACTTCGGCACTCCCTGAATTGCTTATAACTGCGCGACTCGTATTCTTTGCAACCGCTAAACCCGCTCCGGCAATAACAAAACTTGCGGCTGTCGAAATATTAAAAACTTTAGCGGCGCTCGAACCCGTTCCGGCGATATCGATAAAGTTTTTATGGTGAGTGGTCATCTTTATCGCCTGTTTATTCATGACCTTTGCCATTCCTGCCAGTTCTTCAAATGTTTCACCCTTGCTGCCAATTGCAACGAGTGAGCCGGCGATCTGCTCGGCCATTGCGTCGCGTGAAGTGAGTTCGCGAAAAAATGCCGATGAATCTTTAAACGAAAGATTCTCACCGCGCATTAAACGCGAAAGAAATGGAAAAAGCCGTGTATCTGCTTTTTTGCTCACCACATTTTTTGGTGAATCGAGCAGCCAATCTGTAGACATAAAATGATTATAACAAAGGCGAGCAGCTATTATTGAAACGAAAAAAGTGTCGAGAGGCAGGAGTTGAAAGGGCTGAGCGAAAAAACACTCTTTACCAACTATCTCAAAATTCGAGGAAGTTTTGCAAGAGTTTTTTTCCGTGCGAGGTTAGGATCGACTCCGGATGAAACTGAATTCCTTCAATTTTTAGCGATCTATGACGAAGTCCCATTATCAATCCATCTTCAGTTTCCGCTGATATTTCAAGGCACTCCGGCAGAGAATCCTTTTCGACGATCAGCGAATGGTATCTTCCGGCATCAAAATTATTTTCTATATTTTTGAAGACCCCTTTATTATCGTGACTGACCTTTGAAGATTTTCCGTGGATCGGCGACGGCGCGCGAACTACGTTACCGCCGAAAATTTGACCGATCGCCTGATGCCCCAGACAAACGCCCAAAACGGGAAGTGATTCTGCAAAATGCCTGAGGATCTGAAGCATATTTCCCGCGTTCTCAGGTGTTCCGGGGCCGGGCGAGATCAGAAGTTTGTCAGGTTTTACTTCCTTTTCGATTTCGGCGATCGAAATTTCGTCGTTACGAAATACCCGCATTTCAGCCCCCAGTTCACCAAAATACTGAACCAGGTTGTAGGTAAATGAATCGTAATTGTCGATGATCAGAAGCATTCGCGTTGTTTAGCCTAGACCGGTTCCCGTTAACCAGTGTCCGCCGTCAACCGTCAACGTGACGCCGTTTATATAGCTGGCAGCATCCGAGCACAAAAATAGCGCTGAATTTTCGATATCTTCGATCCTTCCCATTCTTTGGAGCGGGATCTTTTTCGTCAAGGCTTCCTTAAATTGCGGCGGCAAAAGACGCTTCATTCCTTCGGTGTCCTCGATCGGACCCGGAGCAATCCCGTTGACGCGTATGCCGTAACGTCCCCATTCGACCGCCAGATTGCGTGTGATCGCGTCTACGCCGGCTTTTGCGGCCGAAACATGGATTTGCATAGGTGTCGCGGCAAAATGAAGCGTGGCGGAGATATTAAGGATTTGTCCTTTGTTTTCTTTGAGCTGTTCAAATGCCGCGCGACAAACGTTAAAGGTTCCTTTGGTATCGATATCGACAACCGTCCCAAAACCATTTGACGAAAGTTCTTTTGCTTTACATAAAAAGTTTCCCGCCGCACCATTTACGACGATGTCGAGCCTGCCGAATTTTTCGAGAGTTTGGGCAATGGCATTTTCAATCGCTTCGTAATCCCGTACATCAGCCGCAACCGCAAAACACTCGCCGCCATTTTCCTCGATCAGCTTTTTCATCGGTTCGAGGTTTTCAATTTTCCTCGACGTGATAGCCACTTTTGCACCGTTTTCCGCAAGTCTTCGCGCGATGCCGCCCGTGATTCCCGTTCCGCCGCCTGTTACAAACGCGACCTTACCCTGTAAAATGTTATCTGCAAATATTTTATCGCTCATATTGGCAAATTTTATCATAGTGTAAGGCTTCGGCGGAGTCGTGAAAACGCAAAACGTCGGCCCCGGAAGAATAGTTTTGAGTTCAAATTTACATAAATCATTATTTCTGCGTTTATTGCTGTCGGTCGTATTTTCGATCCCGGTTTTATTCTTGTCTTGCAGCAATTCGCCGACCGATATGCGCTCGTTGGTTTCCGATCAAACATTGATCTATCTCGAATCAAACGACTTCGCGCAGATGCTTAAATTGATCACGGAAAATGAGAAATTTAAAAAGGACTCCGCCTTGATCCCCGATCTTTCAGCACTCGAAGGTCTACAGATAGCGATCTCGGTGACCGGATTTGATACAAGTGAGAAACAGGTAACGAACCAAAGCTCTATTTTGAATTTGAAGCCGAAATTTGTGGCGGTTGCCGAAACGCATGGTTGGAGCTGGCAAGTCGAGGGTTTGGTCGACGGGCCGCTGAATAAGTTTGTCAAAAGAGCTTATGGCGAAGATGTAAAAGTTGAGCGAAAGTCACTAACCAATTCCGATTGGTATATTTGGACCACAATAGATGGAAGACGATCATTTGCGGCGATCGCGGGTACCAGGGTCTATTTTGCAAATGATGAAGATTCACTTGAAAAGGCACTCTCGGCCGGACGCGGTGATTCCGAAAGTCTTCTTGGAAATAATACTGTAGATTCGGAATACGGAAGATCGAAAGGGAAATTGGCATTTGGTTTTGCTTCGAATGAAGGAATAAAAAAGATCGCGGATGTTTTTGGAATTTCCGTAGCCGTTGAGCAAACGGAAGATGAAAAGTCGCGCGGATTCATTTCGCGGATATTGCCGCAAATACTAAACAATTCGGTCAAAGAAATAGTTTGGACAGCGGAAAAAACCGGGAATGGCGTCGTAGACGAGATTTTTGTAAAAACAAATCCCGAAACATCGGCGATCCTGACTGAAACGATTGTTTCAAGTTCTGCGCGAAATAAAGAAATGTTTAGCTTTCTTCCTGCAGAAACACGCATCGTGACCCGGTATGATCTGAAAAACCCGCAGGTAGCTTTTCGAAGTATTTTGCTTGTCACCGCAAGAAGCGTAAGCGAAGCGGACGCAAGTTTGATCGCCGCATTTTCGAATTCATTACTTGAACCTTACGGGATCACAAATGCAGAGGAATTCCTGAGCGGGGTTGATTCGCAAATTGTCACCGCTCAGATCGATGAGGAAGGCGATAATTCGTTTGCGGTTTTGGAGATCAAAGATTTTGAAAAAGTTCGATCTGCGCTATCAAACGAACTTGATTTGAATGACGAATTTAAGCAGATCGGGATCGCCCGCTTGTGGACGTCCGCAAATGAAGACCTCGCGGCGGCGACGATCGATACGATCTTGTTACTCGGAAATATTGATGCCGTATCGAAAGCGCTCACGACCTGGAATCGGCGGAAGTTATCACCGGCTGAGGTGGAGAAAGACTTTACAAAAGGTAAGCTATTTGATCTTCTTCATAAGAGTAAGGCGGTTTCTGTAACTTTTGGACGGGGTAATGAAGACATCGGCCGGCTCGTAAGTGTTTTGGGAGAAGTTAAGAAAAATGAAGAACGTAGTTTTTCAAATACAGTGGTTGAGACGCGTTTTACAAAATCCGGGATCGAACGGAGATCAACTTCTGACTTCGGCTTTATCGGAATAATCATTGCGCAATTTGAAGATCAATAAGTTTTATAATCAAGATCTTTGCGCTTTCCGACGCAGGTTTCGGGCATTATTTTCGATCCAGTTTTCGGCCTCGTGAAAGTACGGGAAGTTTTCCTCATCGCGCTTAAATGCAGGAGTATGATTGTAGCGTCTTCCGTTTCGTTGTTGTGTCGGATGCTTTATATGCAGCATTTCATGGTAGACGACGTATTCAACTACGAACTTCGGTACGTCGTGATCGTCTAAAGACTTACTAATAGTAATTGAATTGTGAACTGTGTCATGATGACCAAGTCGCCGGTAAGTTCTTTTGCGCGACCAGGTTAATTCAGGTTTTGGTATTTTGTTTTGAAAATAGATCAAATTTACTTTTCCAAATATATCTTCAAGATCAAAATAATCACCTTTAGATGTAATGATGTCTTTCCTTCCTTTATTGCGTTTATTTTCCGTCGCGATCTTTTGGAAGCTTTCACTATTTATAAACTTACGGTAAAGTTTTCTCGCTTCGACCGGAACTTTTTTACTGAGAAGTTTTGAAACGAGTATTTTTGCCAATGATTCTTGAACGAAGCGAGGTACGAAGCGAAAAAGCTCTGATATCCGCACATATACTATTCCGGAACGAATGCGGATAGTATGATTAACATTGACGTACGGGTAATAGCGAATTTCGATTTTCGGGGTATTCTTTGATGGATCAAGTTCCTTAAAGGTGAGCTCGTATAAAGTTTTTAGTTCTGAGAGACTTAAGATCTCCGAATTGTTAATCATAGTTTAACAGTTTATTCTTGACAGGAGTCGAGTGAAAATGCTACTTAATTTAATAGGAAGCATATCTTATTTTAGATATGTGATGAAACTCACCAGAATACAAAACAATGTCTGCGAGCGTTAATAACTCTAAATCAGGGATTAAACACAATTTTCCCGACATTCGCGGACAGGTAATTCTTTCAGCGATCGTCAGCGAACATCTCACCAGCGGAGAACCTGTGAGTAGTAAGGTCTTAGCTAAGAGATTCGCGGGCAAATCCGGATTAAGTTCGGCAACAATTCGAAATGTAATGAGCGAATTGGAGTCAGGCGGGCTGCTTGAACAGCCTCATACTTCAGCCGGAAGAGTACCAACCGACGAAGGCTATAGATTTTACGTTGACAATTTGCTCGGTGTTCTAAGTCTTTCCGATCAAGATTTGCGGATGATCAATTCAGAATTGGGTCTTGATGAGCTAAGCGGAAAAAACACTCCTGATCGATTGATGGAACGCACTTCGCAATTGTTATCTGCTCTTTCAAATAATATAGGTATTGTCGTATCGCCGTCACTGGCGCATGACAGACTGCAGCATATCGAATTTGTTAAGCTTTCTGATAACCGCGTTCTGGTTGTTCTGGTCTCTTCGCCGAATATTGTTCATAACAAGCTAATTCGGCTCAACGAAACCTTACTTCAGGATGA
>JBGTEI010000439.1:0-3444 GCA_041747875.1 Pyrinomonadaceae bacterium
TTATTCCTGAAGTCCAAGCCGAACCAAGCGCTAAAGTTAATGTGGAAAACCAATCCATCGCATTTTCTCCTATGGTCTAAACCGAAAAACGGAACGGAAAACCGATTTATTGATCATTCGTCTTCGGTTTCATCCGTTTCATCTGAATCTTTCTTTATCCCAAACTTCTCAAGTCTATATTGGAGTGTCCGAAATGTTAACCCCAATAACTTCGCGGATTTTGTAATGTTGTGATCTGTTCGCTCCATAGCTTGTTCGATCAAGGTTCGTTCAACGTCTTCGAAGTCAACGCCGCCCGGCGGCAGGATAAAAGCTCCGGTGCCGCCTAACTCTTCTTTTTGCAGCATCTCAGGCGGCAGATCTTCGATCGTCACCGTATCATTTTCACAAAGTAAGATCGCCCTTTCGATCGCGGATTCGAGCTGACGGACATTTCCCGGATAACTATAATTCTCGATTATTTTTCTCGCGTCTTTGCTGATCGTAATCTCCCGCTTCGTATCACGCGTGCTCTTTTTGATAAAGTATTCCATTAATAATGGAATATCGGATTCGCGGTCACGGAGCGGCGGAATTTCAAGCGAAAGAACATTTAACCGATAATAAAGGTCTTCGCGAAAGCGTCCATCTTTTGTCATTTGGAGGAGATCCCGGTTCGTCGCAGCAACGACCCTAACATCAGTTTCGAGCTCTTTTGTCGCGCCGACCCGGCGTATCTGTTTTTCCTGAAGTGCGCGCAGAATTTTCGCTTGAAGTGAAATATCAAGTTCGCCGATCTCATCCAAGAAAAGAGTTCCGCCATCCGCAACTTCAAACAGACCCTTCTTTTCCGAAACCGCACCCGTAAAACTTCCCTTTTGATGTCCGAACAATTCTGACTCCAAAAGATTTTCATTGATCGCCGCACAATTCACGGCCTGGAAAATTTGATTGGCGCGCGGTGAATTGATGTGGATCGAACGCGCAATGAGTTCCTTTCCGGTTCCGCTCTCTCCTCTGACCAAAACTGTCGAATTCGAGTTTGCGATCTTTAAGATCAACTTCTTGACCTTATCCATTTCGGGTGAAGTTGAAACTATCTCCACGTCCAACTTCGAAAGCTTATTTAATGCTCGCGATATTGTTTCGAGTAGCTTCTCGCTGTCATATGGTTTTTGAAGATAGTCAAACGCGCCAAGTCTTAACGCGTCGACCGCAGAATCTACCGAACCGTGTGCCGTCAACAGCAAAACAATTATCGACTTGTCAAAATCGGTTAGTTCTTTAAGGAGATCAAGTCCGCTCATTCCGGTCATCTTCAGGTCAGTCAGAACAAGGTCAAAATGCCGGTCTGCGACAAATTTCATCGCCGCCTCACCTGATGAAGCGGTCGTTACGTCGTACCCTTCGCCTGACAATATCAGTTCCAATATCTCCCGCTGACTCTTTTCATCATCTACAACTAAGATCGATTTTCTTGACATATATTATTTTGCCTTTGGTAGTTTTACTGTAAAACGAGTTCCCTCATCGACATCCGATTCAACCGCGATCTCGCCTTTGTGATCTTCGATGATCTTTTTAACTATAGCCAATCCTAACCCTGTGCCGGTTTCCTTTGTGGAAAAATACGGCTCAAAAATCTTCTCCAGATTTTCTTCAGGAATTCCATTTCCCGTATCGCTTACTTCAATATTAATGAAATCATCCGAAGATGAAAGTACAATATTCAGTTTCCCGCCACGTTGTTCCATCGATTGTGCTGCGTTAATAAATAAATTGTTGAAAACCGACCGCAATACCTCTTTATCCCCCAAGATGTCCGGTACCTCTTCCCGTTCGACCACGCTGATCTTGATATTTTGTTCTGAAGCCATTGGTTCGACCATCCGTAAGGAATCGTCAACTATCTTTCTCGGTGAAGTTGGTCCGATATCAAGTTTTATCGGACGTGAATACCGGAGGAAATCTGAGATCTGCTGATTGATCCTTTCGACCTCGGTTTTTAATTGCGACGTTAATTTCTCAAACGTTTCCTGTTTGGAGATATCGTCCGGTTTGAATTTATTACGAAGGTGGTCGAGGGTTAAGTTTATATAATTCAACGGGTTGCGGATCTCATGGGCGATCGCGGAAGCAAGTCTTCCAACAACAGCGGACTTTTCCGCTTCCTGAAGCTGCGCCTGAAGTTCATGCGTTTTGCGGAGTTCAGCAGTCATTTCATTAAACTGGGTCGCGAGCTGCCCCATCTCGTCTGTTTTTGAAGCATCATCGAGCTGGAAATCAAGATCGCCTTCTGCAACACGCTTTGCGGCTTTGGATAAATTAGCAATTGGTCTTGTGAATCGCCAGACAAGAAAGAACGTGATCAGGGTTGAAAACAAAAGAGTTGCAAGCATATAGACAAGCGGCAAGGCAGCTCGTTGTGCCCATTCCCGCCGATCATTCTTCAACACGACAATTATATAATACCGGCCCTCGCTAGTTTCAATTGGAATCGCGTGGGTTTCCCCCTCGGCATCCGGATTTGGATTAATCGACGCATTTGGGAAGTTATCAATATCCGAACCCAATCTGCTCCTCCCTTCCATCAACGGCGGAAGATCTTTCAGGTCTTTTAAATTGAAATAAACTGTTTCGCCGTCTTCTCCTTTTGACGGAAGATAGCGATCGCTTAGGCTGTCATTTACCTGCCACTCAGGATTTATAACTAGGATGTCCTGGATGCGATCGGTCGTTCGCTTATCGAAAAACAATTGTCCTTCGCGTTTTACAAAATCGCGCAAACGGTCATTGGAGGAAAGACTGTTTACGCCGAGCGCGATTCCGGCAAGAAACGCCTGCTCTTGTTTTTCCCGAAGGCTATCGTTCTCGCTTTGTGACTTCAGATTGAGGTAATACTGCACGCTTAGCGTGGCAATTAAAAGCAGCGCTAAAATAAGCAAAAGTTTTATACGAAATGTGCGAAGAAACTTCATAAATTTCCCTGAAAACGACGAAAAACAAATTCCTTGCAGTGGTCGCGATTCGGATGTTATAGTTTTAGGAGGCACGAAAGCAAACGCCTTGTTTCGCTCATTCATTCCTAAATCCTAAAAACTCTCTTCCCATTTATAACTTAATCTACGACTCTATATGAGGTAATTTTTTGATGCAATTTATCCCAAAAGATATTCTCCTAAAATCTCTCACTCTTCTTCTATTTATAACCATTCTTTTTGTTTTCAAAACGCAATCGCAAACCGATGATAAAACGCTTCGTGCTGCAACCTTAGAAAACATACAATCTGATGATATCCGCGGTGAAGACCTCAAGATACGCCAGGCAGCAATAGAGGCACTGGGAAACCGTGCAGGAACCGTCGTCGTTATGAGTCCGCAATCAGGACGAATTTTTACAATTGTTAATCAGGATTGGGCGATTCGGCGCGGTTTTAAGCCCTGTTCTACGATCAAACTTGTTTC
>JBGTEI010000440.1:0-6719 GCA_041747875.1 Pyrinomonadaceae bacterium
CTCGTGCTGACCAATTTCTCGTGTCTTAAACATTATTTTTCTGCCTGCATCATAAAGGTGTATACGCTTTTTCTGTCCATCGCTTCTACCTGAACATCTTTGTCCTGAAAACCTTCCCGTTTTAAGGTCAATGTAATTAGCGAACCGATTGGCGCAGAGAGTTCATAAGGTGTCTTTCCAAGAACCGTGCCGTCGCGAACTACATCCGCGCTTCCGCCGATAACGTCGATCTTTACCTTTAAAGTTTTTGTCTCCGAGGTATCCGCGGTCGCGATAGAGACCTGCGGCTTGTCGGAGGTAGCTGATTCCGGTGTGCCTTCGATCTCAAGATTCGGCGTTTTATCGCTTTCAAATTCCGGTTTTTTCTGCCCCAAAGTAGGTTCTTCAGGGAAAACCTCGGGCGCTCCGATCGTGCTTCCCAGCCACAGCCCGAAACCTATTACTCCAATAAAAACAATTAATCCAGCTGCACCTGCCGCCAACCGCCACCACAATCGATTCGAGCCTGAGTTCACGGGCTTAAAAGTATGGTCTTCTTTGGATTCGATGGGCTCGGTCATTCCTGCGTGGTCATAGAAATCGGATTCGATCGTCGCCCCGGGTTCCATCACGCCCGTCTCAAAGATCCCTTTTTCGTGTTCTTTTGAATTCGAGATCACACCGTATTGCGCTTCCAGAACCCGCTTAACGTCGTTTGAAAGATCTGTCGCATTCCTATACCGATTATTCGGGTTCTTATTCAGGCATCGTTTTACAATTTCGGAAACCGAATGCGGAACCGCCGCATTAAGCTCCATTACCGGCTGAAATTCAGCCGTTTCGATCTTTACGCAGAGTTCCATCAAGGTCGTCGCATGAAACGGGCGCTGCCCGGCAAGCATCTCGTAAAGAAGCACTCCGAGAGACCAGATCTCGGTTAGAGGCGAAGCTTTTACTCCGCGAAGCTGTTCGGGGGCAAGATAACTGGGAGTACCAATAATTCCGCCCGTTTTTGTTAAGTTTGAACTGACCGAATCCTTGGCGATACCAAAATCGAGAAGCTTTGGAACGCCGTTCTCGGTCAGTTTAATATTCTGCGCTTTTATATCGCGGTGAATTATTCCGTTAGAATGCGCGAATGCCACAGCGTCGACAACACTTCGAAATACCCTTAGTGCTTCATCAACAGCAAAAAATCGCTTCTTCACCAGATCTTCCAGACACTCGCCGCCGACAAACTCCATAAAAATGCAAAGCCTACCGTCTATTTCCTGGAAATCATAGACCGTAGCGATATTTGGATGATGGAGGGTTGAATGAACTCGTGCCTCATTGTTAAAGCGCGTGATCAAAGATTCGTTCAATGAACCGGAATTTAAAACCTTTATCGCGGCGGCGCGGTTTAATCTTCGGTGAACACCCTTATAAACCTCACCCATTCCACCGACACCGATAAATCCCTGCACGACGTAATCGCCGATCATATCGTTGGTTTTAAATCGATTATTCATTCTTATAATCCAAAAGTAAATGTAACTACTTTAGTCGAAGAAACAGGCTTGCCATTCTCAACCTTTGGTTCGAAATCTATATTCCGCGCGGTAGTTATCGCGCTTTCAGTAAGTCCGAAGGCAAGTCCTTTGACCGGAGTTATCGCGGAAATTTCCCCATCTGATCCAAAGGTCACACGCAGCAGCACGTCTCCGGATATCCGGTAATACCTCCCCAATGTTGTATATTTTGTCGTTCCGATCGAGAGTATTTTAAGCTCGCGGCTCTCGCCTTTTGAAGGCGTCGAATTCTCCGTTCCTGTTCCATTTCCGGCGCCCGAACCGCTGCCGGCTCCCGAGCCTCTACCGGAACCGTTATTCCTATCCGTTTCGATTTGTTTTTTTACCTTCGGAATCGAGCCCTTTGGAAGCAATGCTGATCGCTCCGCACCAACTCTTATCGATTCAAAGAACCGGTCTCCCGCTTTCGGATCGTCTCCTAACCTATTTACAACGCGGAAACTAAGCAGACGATCGCCTACAACAACATTCATGATCCTGTGAACGCCGGTACGACTTTCACCCGGTCGTTCAATGATCTGCGCGAATGTCACCTTAAAGACCCCAAGTTGTTTGACATCGGTCTTTACTGTGAATTCTTCAAAAACCTTCTCCGTTTGAGCTATGGTTTCTACGAACCACGGCGAAACACTATCCGTGCCGCCGGCTTGAGGCACGTCTGCTTTCGGATACGAAAAGGCGTAAAAACTGGTACCGTCGAGAAACGCAAAATATTTGTATCCGATACCTTCCGAACCTGAATATGTGAACGACTCTTCTTTTACATCTGCAGGAAATTCCGCGGAAAAGCTGTCGTCTTTTGATTCTTTCATTACGGCGTCCGCTTTTGCTACTGCGCCGCCGGTTATCACAAGAAGAATAATTATTACTGCGAAAAGATTTTTTACTAGTTTCTCTCTCATAAATGTTCCGTTAAATAATCTGCGCTCTCGGTAAAGAACGACGGGAATCGGCGGTATTGGTTGCGGGACAGGAGTTAAAAGTTCCGCCCGCCGATTCCAAGATTTGCAGAGAAAGAGGCGGAGATCGTTTCCCACCTCTTTCACCTAAGTGTCCCTAATTATTGCTTGGGAAGAGTTTTAGGCCGTATCTAATGGGAACCGCGTATGACGACTGGCTTCCATCTCCTGCAAACAGCACACCGATCACTTGACCCTGCATATTAAACACCGGACCGCCGCTGCTTCCGCTTCCGGTCAATGCTTGAGCAAATCGAATCGTATCGCCGGCCTCAGAAAAACGCCGTCCCTCTTCGTCATCGTCCGTTGCCTTACTCCTAACGACATTTCCAACCGATGTATTGCTCACTGTTGGATCCGGTATTATGGTGTATTTCGTTTCCGGATTCAGAAAATCTTGTGATCTGATCTCGCCGTAAACCTTTGGTGCCGAACCCGGGTAACCCATTACGACCAACTCCTCACCTTTCTTGATCGAGTCGTAATTATCAAACATCTCGACCTTGGTGAAGTTTCCGGGAATAGAAAGTTCGATCATTGCTATATCGTGGCGTTTTGAAGCACGAACAAATTTTCCTTCGATCGGTGTATCGTCTCCGGGGAGTTGAACGCGAAGCTTGCCTTCACCGTCAAAAGTCCCCTGAAATTGCTTTCCGGTTGATTTTGTATTCTCCGGGATCCAATCATGTGGAGGCTGCACTCCCGGCCGGATATCTCCGTCGGAAGTAAACAAAACACCAAGCGGCATTCCGGCAGGAAACGCATGTTGTGCTTTCCATGGCGCGGCTACGTGTCGATTGGTTAGAATGAATCCGTCAGACGTAACAATGAAGCCCGACCCCGTATAGTTTCCACCGATCGGAACCGAAAGATCGGTTTTCACATCTGTCAGTATCGGCTCGTAACTTTCCCCGACCTGAACATACAAAGGAATGGCGTTAGGACCGTTCGGGATGATTGCCCCCTTTCCAAAATTCTGTCCATACATCCTCCCAAGCGCCTCAAGACTGTTGGGCATAAACTGGTGATATATTTGTGATTTCGTTTCGGTATTCTTCAATTGCCACGAACCCGTGATGAAAACGACGGTTTTTCCGTATTTCTCGGCGATCTCGCTGGCGGCTTTTGGAGCGCTCGCCTTATCGGTTTTGATCTGTTCTTCGAGTTTCTTAGTCTGATTTGCAGCCTCTTTTGTTTTGGCATCAAGCTCTGCCTGCATGTTCGCTTTTTGACGCGCGTTATACCAATATGATCCGCCGACCACGACACCAAACAACATCAGGATCCCGATCACTGCGACAGCGCCGATCTTTGCAAAATTACTGCGTTCTTGTTTCTTTGTGGCTTCGACATTTTGTCCGATCATTCGCTCAACCGTAGCCTTTCCAACAGTAGCTTTTTGAGCCGGTGCCGTGACAATGCTGTCCGACCGAACCGCACCTTCGCTTACTTCCCTGGTGGCCGGAGCGGGTCTTCCCGTTTCGACGACACGGGTCGGCTTCGTCGAACCGGCGGGACGGGGTTCAACATCAAATTGAAACTTCGGTCCGCTCGGTCCAAATTGCACGGAATCTCCGGGTTGAATCCTCACCGTTCCGGATATCTTTTTATCGTTAACAAATGTTCCGTTCCGGCTGTTCAGATCCGAGAGCAAAAATTCTTCGGCGTTGTTTGGATCCCGTTCTATTTTTGCGTGTTCTCTTCCGACTAGATCATCAATATCGGGATCATATTGAACAACTGATGATGGATCTCTTCCAAATAACAATTCGTTGTGATGCTTCAGTGCAAATTCTTCGACCTGATTAGCCTTCGAGCCCGTCAGGTGTTTAATGATCATTCTTTCCATTAGTCTGCTCCTTTTGAATCTCTCAATCGATGAATAAACTCCAAGTGTTTTATTTTCAAACTCTTTCTGTTAAGATTCCTCAAAAATGTCCGGGACAAAATACGATTTCTTTTTCCTATATCCAGTAACGCAACATTTTTTATAAAAGGGGCTCAAAAAACTTTTCTCCGAACAATTTTTCCGATCTGCAAGGACCTATGACGCGACCCCCGATCACAAAGGATGCGTTTCCGCACGGAGACTCTGACCTGGAAGAGATTTATCCGTACGTCTATGACGAGCTAAGACGGTTAGCCGCTTACTATATGAAGCAGGAACGGAGCAACCATACGCTTCAGCCGACCGCGCTTGTGCATGAAGCGTATCTGCGACTGTTTAATCAGGAGAATCACGAATTTACTAGCCGGACTCATTTTATAAGCGTTGCCGCCAATATGATGAGACGGATCCTTGTCAACCACGCCGTAAAAAGAAACCGGAATAAACGTGAGGGACGTGCGCTTCGAATTACACTCGACCGGGCAGTTGATTCCTTTGAAGATGAGAATTTGGACCTGCTGGCGCTCGATGAAGCGCTCAAGAAGTTTAGCGAGATCGACGAACGGGCGGCTCGTATTTTCGAACTTCGCTTCTTTGGCGGATTGACCGTGGTTGAGATCGGCGAGGTGCTCGAGCTTTCAGTCGCAACTGTAAAACGTGAGTGGGCTGTAGCAAAAGTTTTTCTAAAACGGGAACTCTATAGCAGCAAAAAGTGACGCAGTTTTAAACCTAAATTAGACTCCCAACTTTTAACATCCTGCCTAATTACTGATATAAATCTCATATGGCGATTCTTATTGCAGAAGACAATCCGATTCAACGCAAATATCTGGGCGAGCTGCTTTTACGGGAATTCCCGGATTCCGGTCCGATCATTGAAGCAGAAGACGGGGAAATTGCGATCAGCCTCGCGCTGGAAAACAAGCCCGAACTCTGTATTCTCGATATTCAAATGCCGAACCTTTCCGGAGTTAAAGCCGCGCGAAGAATTTGGCGTGAATTCCCGGAAGCGCGGATAGTTTTTTGGACACAGTTTCCCCACGAGATTTATATCAACGAGATCCGAAAGATAATCCGTGAGGTTGAGCCGCAGCCGGCATATGGTTTTATTCATAAGAATAATCCTGAACAGCGTCTGCTTCGGTTTGTCGCCACGGTCCTTCAGGATGGGGCCGACATGATCGATCCTGCATTTAAAGATTCGTTTAAACGTCCACTTCTAACCGAGTTTGAGGCAGAGGCACTGAGATATTTAGCCTTAGGTCTTTCAAATTGGGCGATCGCGCGAAAATGCAGTTTGTCTCAGCGCGGTGTCGAAAGCCGTCTCGCAAACCTCTACGAAAAATTGTTTACAGATCTATCTGAAGGAACCATCAACGAAGCCTACGATAAACTCGCGTATAATGTCAGAACCCGGGCTTTCTTTGAAGCACTCCGGCGTGGTTTGATAAATAGCGACGAACTCGAAAAGAATGAGCGTGAGCTCAAAGAATGGATCTCCCGCGATCAGGAACGGTTTATCGATGAAAAGAAATAAGTGGGAATCTTAATCTTTTTTATGATATTTCCGGTGACTTCAGACAACGGATTTTGAAAAGATCTAAAAAACAAATTATCTCCTTCGAACTTCTTCGACTTGCGGCGCTTCCGGTCATCTGTCTGTCCGTGGCGCTTCTTGCCTTCTTTTTATCGATCCCCGCGCAAGACCTGCCTGCAGAAGCCACGATCGAAGAAAGAATTTTTCAGTCTTCGTTAAACCTGCATCAATGGGGTTCGATAAATTCCTTTCACGGACTTCCCTCTGAAAACGTTAATGCTGTCTCGCAGACACCTGACGGTTTTTTATGGTTTGGCACAGATAACGGCCTGGCGAAATTTGACGGCCGGAGGGTTCAGACAAATATGTTTGCCAGCCTCGCATCGGTCAAGATCCTCGATCTCAAAACTGATTCTGACGGGATTCTCTGGATCGCAACAAAAAAAGGTGCGTTCTATTACCAAAATGAGAAATTCGAAAGCTTGAGTGAAACCTCAAACTATTCGATCAATTCGATTTTCCTTGATGATCAGGATAAAACTGTTTTACTAACGGACGGTAATGGCACGGTCTTTTCGTGTTCGAGATCTTCGGAGAATTTGTTTGACGTAAAAGTTTTCCTTCGCAAATCGCTTCCAATTACGAGTATTTCGAGATTTAGCGGCAATACGATCATCGGTACTTTTAATGACGGACTGCAGAAATTAAATAATGGCGACGCAGAAGCCCTGATAACAAAACCGAGACCGTTTTTTATAAACGCGCTCGCAAAAGATTCGGATGGA
>JBGTEI010000441.1:0-3125 GCA_041747875.1 Pyrinomonadaceae bacterium
CGCAAACAAAGACGTGATGCTTTATATCTGCGTCTGCTACGGGTGCGAGTTTTTTTAGTCTTGTTTTGTCGTTGATTAATTTGGGTTTGACCATAAAAAATTATCTCAAATTGAAAAGCCAAAAACCAATTTACGAAACCAAATTAACCCGGGTTATCAATTGCCGGGTTTGTTCTAACGTTTTCGGCGTCCTGATCAGGGTCATTTCTTTGCAATTGGTCAACTTCTGTGCAGCAAAATTTAATCTTTTCTCATCTGTTTCCGCAGAAGCGAAATCATTAGCAGATTTGTTTTAAATTAAAGCGTCGAAGGTATGTCCTGCAGATTAAACTACCCAAACTATCACTGAACTCGCGACGACCCTGTTTATAAAATACCGCAATCTCAAATAATAAATCCGTTCTGGTTCGGGATGATTAATATTCTGTTTGTGATAAAATTTAACCTTGGTGTAGTTGTGATCACGACACGCTGGTAATAATTAGTAATTGATGTCACTTGGTATAATAATTCACGTAACGGTTGGCTCAGAGAAACGCACCGAATTTTTCGGCGAAGAGCGTATAAGGATCGGTGCGCTCGAAGATAGCGAACTTCAGATACATTCATCCCGAATGCGGAAAGAAAGCGTTTGGCTGTTACTTCTGCGAGACGGCAATGCGTACCGTATACGGGATTTTGACGAATCGTTGGACCTGAAATATAACGGTAAGCCGATGCGTCGATATCTTCCGATCAAGGATGGCGATATCATTTCGCTTGATTCTGCAGATATCAGTTTTTCATTTTTCGCGCTTACCTCTGAATCTTCGTTAATCACAACAAACCGCGATCCGCACGTTGCGCCCTTTATTGAAGAAGCTGCGATCGGTGCCGCTGCTACCGA
Organism: Pyrinomonadaceae bacterium; assembly: GCA_041747875.1. Classification (GTDB taxonomy): domain Bacteria; phylum Acidobacteriota; class Blastocatellia; order Pyrinomonadales; family Pyrinomonadaceae; genus Aridibacter. The sequence goes on from JBGTEI010000441.1 coordinate 887, forward strand.
AAAACGCGACGACGCAAAAGCGTTTTTGCGGGAATTCTCGCGGGAATTAGTTCGGGAAATAAGTTTAACTTCAAAGCTGATCGGACTCGTTCTGATCGTTGGAATTTGCAGCGGCGTTTTTTATCTTGGTTACGGAATATACCAGGAAATGCAGGAAAGCCGTGAACTTGTTGAAAAGCAAAATCAGGTGATCAAGAAACTTGAGGGTGAGATCACGAAGACAAGCGGTCAGATCGACGAACTCGATAAATCAAATAAGATCGTGAGAGATATCGTTTCGCTTGCGCCAAATTTGAGGGTTGAATATGGAAACGGCGTTTGCCTGATCGTGGGAGTTTATGATCTCGTCGATCGCCAGAATGGAAAAACACTGCGCTACCCTGATCCGGAATCGTTCAAACCCGATCCTTACGAACCGCAGCAGAGCGAAGATGGAATGTATGAAGTCCCTGAGCGCTCGGGTCTGACGACTGAAGGAAATGGATCGCCGGTCGAATACGATTTTATCGGAACCGGTTTTCACGTTGGAAACGGTTTTGTGGTCACAAATCGCCACGTTTTGCAGCCATGGACTGAAGACGACCTTGTAAAACAGCTGATGAAGCAGTCTAACGGACGAGCGCGGATCAAAAGACTCGTAATATACTTTCCTAATCATCAAACGCCTTTTGTATTGAAAGTTAGGAGCATTAGCCGCGACGAAGATGTCGCGGTGGCTTCGATCGATTCGAATCTGGTCGCTTCGGATATTCCTGCTTTGCCGCTTGAAACTAGTTCTGATTCGGTGGCTATCGGAAAGACAGTTGTCACAATGGGGTATCCAAACGGACCCGATCGGTTGCTGGCGATGGTCGATGATCAGGAAGCAAAGAGCATAAATCAAAAATACGGCAGATCAAGACAGGTCCTCGTAAACTATTTAGCCCAATCCGGAAAGATCGCCCCCTTGACCACACAAGGAGCGATAACTGATCTGGACAAACATAGGATCGTCCACGACGCAAAAACCGCCGAAGGCGGATCCGGAGCACCGCTTTTCGGTCAGACAGGAAAAGTGATCGGAGTAAATTTCGGTGTGTTTACCGAAAACAACGCCGCGAACATGGCGATTCCGATAGGATACGTGCTGACTTTGCTCGAAAAACTTGGCTGGAACCTTGATCCGGTAAGTGAAACGAATACGACTAAGGGATCACAAACGGCGACCGTTAATCCGGTCAAAAGCCCGGCTAACTAAGCGGTCAGGCTACCACGACTGAAGTTCTTCTTTCGCTTTTAAATATTTTGCAAATAATTGATCGTTGCGTATCGGATCGAGTTTTGGCTCGTATTTGATAGTGTAAATATTGTCGTTCGTTTGTTCGATCACTTTTTTCATTCGTTTAACCGCATCTGTCTTCCTACCCAACGCAATTTCTGCAAAAGCCATAAGTGATTCATACCGTTCGCCGCCATTTTTCTTTTCAACTTCGGCTATCAGAACCTCCGCCATTGCCTTTTTATTATTCTTTGCGTAAATACGGCTGGCAAGAAGCAAGATGGGAATATCCCGGTTTGATTTTTCGATCAACCATGCTAATTCAGACTCCGCATTATCCATCTGGCCCAGCTGCTCATAAGCTCCAACCCTGTTCCAACGGGCTGTAAATGACCCCGGGTCGATTTCAAGTGCTTTGTTGATGGAAGCAAGCGCTTCTTCAGGTTTGCGTGCAAGAAGAAGCAATTCAGCAAAATAAACGTTAAGATAGCTCGATTGCGGATCCAGTTTCTGAGCGAATCGCATTTCCTCGAGTGCGCGGTCGATCTGTCCCTTATTAGCGAACATCCAAGATATCCGGTGTCGTGAATGAGCGTCATTGGGTTTGATCTCGAGCGACCTTTTCATTAGCTCAAATGCTTCCGCACGCCTGTTCTCGTTCGCGTAAATAAGTGCAAGTGCGGCCATCGCTTCGGCGTTATCCGGATCAATTTCAAGTGCCCGGGTTGCTGCTTCGGTTCCTTTTACGCGGGCTTCCTCAGCAGTCATAATTTCATTCAGATACCCGGAATGCGCATATGTATCTGCAAGGTAAGCATAGGCGGACGAAAAATTCGGATCTGCGGCAACGGCTTTTTGGAACTGCTGAATCGCATTAAGGAATCCAACTTTTGTATGCATGCTCCAGTATGATAATCCCATTGAATAGGCACGATACGCTTCAGCGTTTTTGGTATATTGCTTAAACGGTGAAACTGGGTT
>JBGTEI010000442.1:0-5318 GCA_041747875.1 Pyrinomonadaceae bacterium
TCGATAATAATTTTTTCATTTCTTTTCTCCTCAAAATAATTTTCGCGACAACCGGAATGTTCCGAATTTATCTGGCAGGTGAGACGTGTATTTTGAAGATTTAGTTTGCGTTCCAAGTGTCAGGGAAAGTAAAGATTTGTAAGAGGTTAGAGGATCAAAGGTTTGTCATATTTAGAAATCAAAAAAGTCGATTTTGACCTGTTTTAACTTCAAACAGCACTTTCTCGATCTCTTCAATGTCAGCAGTTTTTAATTTACTGATTACTTCCTCTTTTTCCTCGCGGGAGCATTCTGCCCAGATCTTTTTTAGATCAGGACTTTGTGTAATTTGATAGATCACTTGAGTTGGTGTCATCGCAGAATTTATTCAAAGTTGAAAGGCAGCAATCGATTTGAAGCAGCTATTTGGAATCGCTCTCCGGGGTTTGCTCCGGCTGTTTTACTTTAAAGAATATCGGATTCGAAAATCCGAGCATTCTCTTGTCAGGCGTTCTCACCTCGAGTCTTACATATCCATCCTGCTTTGCGTAGATATTGTATTTGCCTTCGTAGTTTTCGTCGTAGATCAGAAATTCCTTGGCGATCTGCCCGTTTGCGATGAGCCATAATTTTGAGCCGTTCTCAAAACCCTTTAGCGAATATTTAAATTCTATTATCTTGCCCCATTCCGAATCGATCGTGTCACCGATCGATGCGGTTTCGTTTGCCGTTAACATCATTCCAAGACGTGAATTGTCCGCAACGAAAACCTTTCCTTTTCCAACGCCATCGAGCAGCGACTCCCTGCTTTTCTCCTCTGCCGCCACAAAAATCGCGGGCGCACCGATCGGCAAATTTACCGGATAGTCGGCCGGCTCTTCGGGTCTTTGGTGAGTATCACTAGAACCTATTCCGGTGATCTTCAGACCGCGCATCAGCAGTTTCTCCCATTCTACCAACGCGCTTTCATCCTGCTCATCCCATTTCCCGTTCCAAACTTCAACAGCGGCAAGCTTTTTCAGATCGCCAAATGTCCAATTGCAGCCGCCGCAATCCATCGTCGGATGATTAGTCGATGCAAGTGCTCCAAGTTTATGGGCCTCGGCAGCTATGTCCGACGCACTTTGATCAACATTGGCGACAACTCTAAAATCAACCCAATCGTTCTTTCCTAACCCCCAAACGTTTATATGCCCACCGTGGGTCGTCACTTCTTCACCGCGCAATCCGAGGATTTCGGGAAATTCCTTTTGAACGATCTCAATATCCGCATGATGAGAAAATGTATTGTGATCGGTGATCGAAACAAAATCGAGATTGTTTGAATTTGCCGATTCGAAAATCCCCTTTACCGACCAGCGGCCGTCGCTGTGAAACGTATGCGCATGAAGATCTCCGGCATACCATGTAAGTTCGCCGGTTTTTAACCGATCGGTCTTTTCGGCTTTCTTAAAGGAAAATTCCCGTTTGTTTTCTTCATCAAATTGCTGTTTCGCCATTTCATCTATCTTGTTGAAACTGATCTTTAACGCAACATCAATACTCTGCTTTTCAAGCGTCGCCAATCCCAGGATAACGTACCATTTCCCAGGTGAGATCTTGCCCGGAATATAACCGTGCGTTGCCGAATCTTCCGCGAGAAAAACCGATTCGCGGACGTCTCCGCTCCACCCGCGGAACCCGGTTTTATCTTTCCCGTCTCCGCTAAAACTATTGTCAAAAACGCCGAGTTCTACTTTGTTTTTGCCTTTATTCTTTTCGTACTTATAAGAAATCGAAAGGCTTTTTACGCCCGCAGGGACGTCAAACGGAACGTAATGATAATTCGGCTTGCCCGCATCAGCCATTTTTAGCGTGACCGTTTCCTCAATAACGTTCGATTCTTTTGCCTTTTGGGCGCACGAAGCAAAAACAAAAAGCAGCGTTAGTAAAAGAAAAAACCGGAATGTACGAAATGGGTCTCTTAACATCGGCGTTATATTCTGGAGAATTTAGTTAACTACTTAAGCTTTGAAATTATCTCCGCCGCAAATTCGGCGGTCGAAGACTTGCCGCCAAGATCGCGGGTACGAATTCTGCCTTCTGTAAATACTTCGTGCATCGCTGCTTCCATCCGGTCTGCCGCGTCAAATTCATCGAGATGTTTGAGCATCATTACTGCAGAAAGCATTATGGCAGTCGGATTTGCAATTCCCTGTCCGGCAATATCCGGAGCTGAACCGTGAACAGCTTCAAACGTCGCTGCATCGGTGCCGATATTTGCTCCCGGTGCGAGTCCGAGTCCGCCGATAAGTCCGGCGCAAAGATCGGAAATAATATCGCCGTAAAGATTTTGCGTAACAACAACGTCAAATTGCTCGGGCCTCATTACAAGCTGCATACAGGCATTGTCAATAATTTTGTCGTCTGCTTCGATATCCGGATAATCCTTCGCAACATTATTAAAGCAGGATAAAAACAACCCGTCAGAAAGCTTCATGATATTTGCCTTATGAAACGCCGTCGCTTTCTTGCGTCCGATCCGCCTCGCATATTCAAACGCATATTTTGCAATTCTCGTCGAAGCCTTTTCGGTGATCACTTTGATCGATTCAACGACACCCGGCACAACGATGTGCTCAAGACCGGCGTAAAGATCCTCGGTATTTTCACGCATGATCACAAGATCAAGCTCCGGATACCGGCATTCAACATTTGGCAGCGCTTTGATCGGACGGACGTTTGCATAAAGATCCAAAGCTTTTCGCATCCCGACATTTACCGAAGTAAAACCTTTGCCAACCGGCGTCATCATCGGCCCTTTTAATGCGACCTTGTTTTTTTTGATCGAATCAATGAGTTCATCCGGCAACGTGGATCCGAATTTCTCAAGCGCCTGCGAACCGCCGATCTGTGTTTCCCATTCAATATCTACGCCGGTCGCTTCAACGACGCCGACAGTTGCGCCTATTATTTCCGGTCCAATTCCGTCACCGGGAATAAGTGTAATTGTGTGTTTCATAAATTGTCTTTAATTTTCTTCAAGTTAATCGGCTTTTCGACAAGCCGCTAACAACGTTATTGAAAGTTCACGTGTTTCCGGATGCAGTCTCATCGACTAATTTTGGTGAGTATTATCAAACGCGACCTTTATTTGATAAAATTTTAACGTATAAAAACTTAAAAACGAAACTTAGATACAAACAAATCAAACAGAATATTTAATAGGGATGAGCAGTATTTTGATAATCGGCGGAGGTGTCATCGGGCTATCTATCGCCCGTGAATTTCATAAGAATGGTATTCCCGACGTCACAATTCTTGATCGCGGATCGTTCGGTCAGGAAGCTTCATTCGCTGCAGCGGGAATGCTTGCTCCGCAGTCTGAAGCCGACGCCGCAGATGACTTTTTCGATTTCTGCGACGAGTCAAGAAAGATCTATCCAACCCTGGCTAAAGAATTACTGGTTGAAACCGGTGTCGATATTGAACTCGACCAAAGCGGTACGCTTTATTTGGCGTTTACAAGATCTGACGTTGCGGAGAACGAAACACGATTCGTGTGGCAAAAGGAAGCGGGTATGGAAGTCGAACGATTATCAGCAGCTGAAACTCACAAACTCGAACCGTTTATTTCGCCGGATTCTCTCGAATCATTGTTCTTCCCAAACGACTGGCAGGTCGAAAACCGGAAACTTCTTAAAGCGTTAAAAACATATTCGGAGATCAATAATTTCAAAACACTCGAGAAAACCGAAGTTTCAGATCTGATAAAAATTAACGGCTTGATCAGTTCGGTGAAAACAACGAGCGGCAATGAATTTTCAGCAGATGTTGTAATCATTGCATCCGGCGCCTGGTCGTCGCTTATCAAATTGGATAACCGGAAATTAGCGATTCCGAGTGTAAAACCGGTCCGCGGTCAGATGATAAGCTTTCAAACCGCAAAGCGTCTCTTTTCCCGAGTCATTTATAGTCCGCGCGGATATATTGTCCCGAGACAAAATGGAAAGATCCTTGCGGGCGCGACGGTTGAAGACGTCGGATTTGAGAAAAATAATACGGAACAAGGAATCGGAGAGATTCTTTCCGCGACGCGGGAAATATCTCCGTCGGTCGCCGGCTTACCAATTGCAGACCAATGGTCAGGACTGCGTCCGTTTGCCGCCGACGGGTTTCCTGTTATCGGAAGATCTGAGGAAGCCGGCAATCTTTATGTTGCAACCGCTCACTATCGAAACGGAATCTTACTCGCTCCGATGACGGCCCGGATATTGGTTAGCGAAATTATTGCGAAAACCTGCTCGAAATATCTGGAAATTTATAGTCCAAATCGTTTATCATCAGCAACAACTCAATAAATATGCGTAAGATCCTTTTCTCGATTCTCTTAACTTCACTGCTTTTCGCGAGCGTTTTTGCGCAATCCGGAAGGCGCGGCGATCCTATCGTCGTAAAGCTGGAGACAGATTCCCTAAGCCAATACTCCGTCGCATTATTGTTTTCGATGGTTACTAACTACGCGACCGAACAATTTACGGAGTTTGAAAAAAAGAAAACTCCTTATACCGCAAAGCTCCATCTGCAGGTTTTGGCACAGCAAAAACAGCTTGCAGCAAAATATGCAAATCACGCACAGACACGTGAAGGTCTTTCGGGTGATGATTATTACTACCTCGGCCGATTGCATTGGATGGCGACAAACGCTACGGACGCCTCGATCGCTTTCGAGAAATTTCTTGCGGACGAAAATGGAACACCTCAAAAGTTTCAAACCGCGCGTTCTGTCGTAGTTGTGATCGCGGCAACGACAAAAGACTTTGAAAAAGCTGAACGATATCTAAAAAGTTATTCGGAAAACGAACCGAAAAAAGTATCCGAGATCGCGAAAATGGAGAAGGACGTTGCCTTTAATTACGTAGAGGCGGGCGAGTTTGAAAAAGCAGTCCCGCACGCGAATGCGGCATTTGCGGCTACTCAGGAAAATCTGATCGGCGCCGAATCGCGTGCCGGAGCCTTAAATCAGTTGCTCGATGCGGGAATTACGGTATTTGAGATCTATCGCGAACTCGGCGAACAGACGAAAGCCGAGGCGGCGCTTAAGACGCTGAGTGACAGATCGCTGCCCGTTCAAAGTCACGGAGTTTATTACCGGGCAATTGATGAATTGATAAAATATCAGATAGAAACAAACAGGAAGCCGGAAGCGCTTGCCCTTCATCGACAAATGTTGGCTAAAATTCGCACCGATTTTCAAAGCAAGAGTCAGCAGGATTATTTATCGAGCAAGTTTCAAAAACGCGAAAGTCAATACAAAATACTTGGCGAGACTGCGCCCGATCTTGTGTCTGTAGAAAGCT
>JBGTEI010000443.1:0-2206 GCA_041747875.1 Pyrinomonadaceae bacterium
TCCGGTAATAAAACAATGGCGTCTGAATGAGCGACATTATGGTAATTTTCAGGGGCTGAATAAGGCGGAAACCGCAGCTGAATACGGCGATGAGCAAGTGCATATCTGGAGAAGAAGTTATGACGTTCCGCCGCCGCCGATGGACGCATCGGACGAACGAAGCCCACGAAATGACAGACGCTATGATGATCTGACCGATAGCGAAATTCCACTGACGGAATGTTTAAAGGACACGGTCGAACGGTTTCTGCCGTATTGGGAAAGCGATATCGCACCTAAGATCGTTGAGGGGAAAAGGCTGATCATCGCAGCACATGGAAACTCACTTCGTGCGTTGGTAAAACATCTTGATAATATTCCTGATGATGAGATACCCAATTTGAATATTCCGACCGGTATTCCGCTTGTTTACGAACTCGACGAAAATTTAAAACCCATAAAGAATTACTACCTTGGCGACGCAGATGAGATCAAAAAACTCGCGGACGCGGTCGCAAATCAGGGAAAGGCGGAGGGGTAGTTCGTAATTGGTAATTCGGTAGTGGTAGTGGGTAATTCGTGGCCAGTGTTAAGCCATTTGTTAGACGTCGTGATCGCGGCGTTTTTTTTGTAGGATCTCGATCGTATTAACCTCGTGCAGTCGTTTTAAGCGTAAATGTCAGAACGAGAAACACTCTCGCGAACGGGGTTTCAGCTGAAAAATGCGGTTTTGTGGCAATTAGTTTACAATAGTTCGCATCGTAGCTGCGTTGACTTGCCCCCGAAATAAAAGCTGGAGAACACAATGAATAGAAATAAATTAGTAAAGTCGGGAAGTTTTGTGCTGTTTGTCGGATTGTTTTTGACAATGACCGGAAATGTTTCGGCGCAATGGTGGAAGGTCGGGAAGAAAAAAGATTCGGGAACGACGAATACCTCAAATCGTTCGACAAACGGAGTTTCGGATAGCACGATCGCGCTGGGGCTAAAAGAAGCCTTATCAAAAGGCGTTAAATTCGCAGTAGACAATCTTGGTTCAGAGGACGGTTTCTACAAAAATCTCGATGTTAAAATTCCTTTGCCAAAGTCACTTAATAGAATTGCCACAGTCGCGAGGTACGCGGGATATTCAGACCGGGTAGTTGCGTTTGAGCTTTCTATGAACCGCGCCGCGGAAAAAGCAGTTCCGGTCGCATTTGATGTGTTTGTCGATTCGATAAAACAAATGACTTTTACGGATGCGAAAAATATACTTTTTAGCGGAGAAGACGATGCTGCGACACAGTTTTTTAGAAGGACGACTGAAGAAACGCTGCGCGGAAAGTTTAGGCCCATCGTCGAAAAGTTTACTGCCGAAACGGGCGTAACTCAAAGCTATAAATCGATGATCGATAAAGCCGGATTTATGGCGGCATTTATCGGCAACGATGCAAAAGATCTTGACGGTTATGTGACACAAAAAGCTCTCGATGGCACATTTTATATGGTTGCTCAAGAGGAAAAGAAGATTCGAAAAGACCCGATCGGCCGTACAACGAAGATCTTGCGCGATGTTTTTGGGATACTCAAATAATGGATGATTCTCCGCATGAAGTCGGAATGGAACACGACGGCAAAAGGTCAAAACGAATTGCAAAACGTGAGTTTAAGGGCGTAGTCAGTCCAGCGCTTGTAAGAATTATTGCGTTTTCTATTATTACCGTCTCACTCGTCGTGTGTACCGTCTTATGCATTCTCGCCATCTGGCAGTTCACGGAAAGTGACGCTGTATGGCGGGCGATCGCTACTTTTGTAGTAGTTTCGGTCGCCACAGGCATTTTTACTTTTGTAAATGAAAAACTCGGTTGATACTGGCTCCCCAATTGCTCAGCTCATATTGAATTGATAAGATAATTGTTTCTTTAGCACACAAGAGTTTTATCTGTAAGACATGGGCATAACGAAAATATCTGTTCGCGGCGCTCGCCAGCATAATCTTAAAAATATAGATATTGACATACCGCGCGATAAATTCACGGTGATCACCGGTTTGTCGGGTTCGGGGAAGTCTTCTCTCGCTTTTGACACGATCTACGCGGAAGGACAGAGGCGTTATGTCGAATCTCTATCGGCTTATGCGCGGCAGTTTCTCGATCAACTCGAAAAACCCGATGTCGATTCCGTAGAAGGACTTTCGCCGGCGATCTCGATCGAGCAAAAAACCGTTTCACGCAGCCCGCGTTCGACC
>JBGTEI010000444.1:0-4505 GCA_041747875.1 Pyrinomonadaceae bacterium
GCAGAGTGCGCGCGTAAAAAAAACACCCGAAAAAGAAATCGAAGCACCAAAAAAAGAAGGCGGTTATCAGCCGACCCAGGTAGTTACAAAAACCCCTACACCTATACCAAACGCTACTTCAACGCCGTTGCCGGCTAAAAATACCGATGAAGACGTTATAAATGTCGAGTCTGCGCTTGTTCCGATCCCGGTTTCGGTTGTAGATAACGCAACAGGACGCGCGCTTACAAATTTAACGATCGGTGATTTTCGATTGATGATCGATAATACAGAGGTTGAGATCGGCGAGCTTTTCCGTTCGGAAAGTCCTGTCAGGCTGGCGCTGCTTTTTGACAACAGCTCAAGTGTTTCGATCGCGCGTGAGTTTGAACAAAAAGCTGCGATCCAGTTTTTCAAGCGTGTTATTCGTCCTGATAAAGATCTGGCAGCTCTTTACTCCATAGCAGGAGTTTCAAAACTCGAACAGCCGCTGACAAAAGATGTTTCATCTTTGATCCAGGCGATAAAACTCTTTGCAAAACCGCAGGGTGCGACCGCGCTTCACGACGGAATTATTGATGCGTCAAATTACCTTCAGGATTATGCCGGGAGACGCGTGATCGTCATCGTCTCTGACGGGCAGGACACGTTGAGCGACGCGACGTTTGATCAAATGGTTAAGGCGGTACAAGAGAATAATTGCCAGGTTTACATCGTTCACACAAATGAGTTTGAAAATTACAAGCGGACCGGAAGCCGTACGGGAAGTGCTAACTTGCGCGGTTTGGCCGCCGAACGGCGCATGAAAAACCTCGCTGAACAGACCGGCGGCGCAGTATATTCGCCGATCGATGAAAAGGAACTAGACGATGCGTTTACAAAAATTTCTGTCGAACTCGCGCAGCAGTATATTTTAGGCTATTACCCGAGCGATGAACTTCGAAATGGAAAAATACGTTTGATCGACCTCAACGTGAAAACCGACAAAAGTCTCACAATACGTTCAAGAAAAGGCTACTATGTAAGTAAAAAGTGAATTGATAATAGTAAATCGGGGAAACCTATTGGACTGCGTTTACTATTTTCTGTTTGCTATTTACAATTTACTACCAATGCTCGAAGAACATCTCAAACAATTTTTACAGCATTTGAAATACGAGCGAAATGTCAGCAGGCATACGCTTCGCAATTACAGCAGCGACCTCGAACAATTCCACGTTTATCTCGCTCCGCTTAAGGCAGACGGAAAACGCGAGGAAATATCGGTAACCGAAATAGATCACATTACGATCCGCGAATGGATGTCTGAGCTTCATGACGAAGATAAGAAGAAAACGTCGATCGCTCGAAAACTTGCGTCGCTTCGAACGTTCTTCCAGTTTCTCGTCCGTGAAGGAAAGCTCGAAAGTAATCCCGCAAAACTAGTTGCAACTCCAAGGATCGAACGAAAATTACCGACACATCTGACGATCGAAGATGCGATCCGTTTTATTGAAACGCCCGATCTAGAAACCGATCTCGGAAAGCGTGACCGTGCGATTCTGGAATTGATCTATGGAACCGGAATGCGGGTTGGCGAACTCGTAAAAATAAACATCCGTGATATCGATTTTAAGGAAAAGCTTGTCCGCGTAACCGGAAAACGCAATAAACAGCGTATCCTTCCGTTTGGCGATCCGGCTCTTCAATCGCTGATGTATTACCTAAATGAAGCCCGCCCCGTTTTTCTAAATAATTGCCGGCCTTCGACGCGCGATGAAAATGTCGTATTTCTAAACTACCAGGGAACACGCCTCACAACCCGCAGCGTTGGGCGGATGGTGGATAAATATATAAAGAATTGCTCTGATATTAAAAATATTTCGCCCCACTCACTCAGACATTCATTCGCCACGCACCTTCTCGATCAAGGCGCTGATCTGCGTGACATTCAAGAACTTCTCGGACACGCCCGTCTTTCGACAACCCAAATTTATACACAGGTTTCAATGGAAAAACTTATCGCCGTCTACGACAAGGCACACCCAAAAGCATGATTAAAAGGACCGCAGGCGCCCCCCGCCTGCAGCGAACGCGGAAGCGTTCGGAAAACTCTTTCGTGTTCGAATATGATAAAGAAAGTTTGCGCCTGATCATGTTCGGAATGGTATAAGATGTTCGAGCATGAAAACGGAAGTATGCGCGTGGTGACGCTTATTGCACGCGGGTCGCGTGCGGTCCCGCTGGAGTCCTCAAAAATGAAAAAACTCAATAATAAAAACCAAGATCAAGATCCATGGCATTCACGGGGATACCTGCCTCATTTTGATGGAGGTGAGATCGTTCAGTTCATCACATTCCGGCTTGCTGATTCTTTACCAAAGCGCGAGATTAATTCTCTGAATCTCAAACTCGAACAAGAATTGATAACTGAAAACGGATATCGAAAACAAATCGACAGACATCTCGACGGATCTGATGGCGGGTGTATTTTACGGGAACGAAGGATCGCAGAGCTAGTTGAAGAAACACTTCTACATTTTGATAATGTAAAATACAAACTGATAGCTTATGTGATAATGCCGAATCACGTTCACTTATTAATTAAGCCTCTAGAGAACCAAAGTCTGCCGTCAATTATGCATTCAATAAAATCATTTACGGCGCATGAAGCAAACAAAATATTGGGTAGAAAGGGCAGTTTTTGGAGCAAGGAATATTTTGATCGGTATATAAGAGATCATGAACATCTTCTAAAAACATTTGACTACATAGCAAATAATCCGGTAAAGGCGAAATTGTGCATGCACTACACCGATTGGCAATTTAGCCGCTTCTATATTGGAAAGTGATCCGCCGGAGCGCAGGCGCCCCCGCCTGCAACGAACCTGAAAAGGTTCGAAATGTGTGGTCATCTTAGAACATTACCTGGAAGATTTGCGCGTGGTAACGCTTATTGCAGGCTGGCAGCCTGCGCTCCGGTCGTGCAAAATTTTTGATACAATGCGTTCAGAAATAGAAATCAGAAAATCTTAACAGGAGACTTTAAATGACATTTCGACATATCAAAGCTATTTTTCTTTCACTAATTTTATTCACCGCTGTTGCAAACGGCCAGAATATTGACCAACAACCGACGGTAAACGTAACAGGAACAGCAGAAATAAACGTCGTACCGGATTGCGCAGTTTTCTCGATGTCCGTGGAGAAGGTGAACAAAGATATTCAGGTCGCCAAAACGGAAAATGACAAAAGCATTTCGCAGATCCTTGCGCTTGCTAAAAAATATTCGATCGACGAAAAAGACGTAAAAACTGATTTTATAAACGTTACAAAAAGCTATGAATGGATAGGAACCGGCGCGGATCGAAAGCGCGTATTTCTCGGATACGAAGTTTCAAAATCGGTCACGATCAAATTAGAAGATCTCAAAAGTTTTGAATCTTTCTTTTCCGATCTTCTCAAAACAGGTTTAACCGAAATTCGCCGCGTCCATTTTGAATCTTCAGAATTTATCAAACATAAAAAAGACGCCAGAATTCAAGCGATCCAGGCGGCAAAAGCAAAGGCGGATGAGCTTGCAAAAGCTTTGGGACAGTCGATCGGGAAGGCTTTGGTGATCAATGAAAATAGCGATGCCAGATATCCGACGCCGAATATAACTGCAAACTACATCGGTAGGATCGGTGGTGACAGTGGCACTTCGACAGCGGATACGTTCTCACCCGGAACGATCACGATCCGGTCGCAGATCGATGTAAAATTTATACTTGAATAGGATCAGCGAATTCGAAAATGCCGGAAACAGAAAAAGGGCTGCGGATCGTAAACGCGATTTCCGCAGCCGTAATTATTTAAGAGGAGGAGAAAAAACACCTTCTAAAACTTAATTCGAACCGATCTTGACGCCGCCATTTGTCGTGACCACACGGATCTTCGCGCCGCCGCCATTGAGACTTGCGCTTACTTTATTATTTCTTCCATACGAGCGATCTTTCTTTTCTACCTGCAGTTCCTTAAAGTCACTGCTCAGACCGCCGTTTACGGTTCCTGATTCAACGTCTGCGGCGAAATTCGAAGGCATCGAGAGTTTTACACCGCCGTTTACCGTTTCGACATTGAGTCCGCTTCCATTAAAGCGGCTGCCCGAAAGATCCACTTTTACGCCGCCGTTGGTCGTCTTGCCGGTTACGTTTCCGCCAACTTCGCTCAGCTTTACACCGCCGTTTACCGTCGCAAAATTCAAATCGCCCTGCACCGATTCGATCGAAACACCGCCATTTTTTGCGGTAAGTTTTAAGTTTGTCGTTTTTGGCACAAGGATCTGATACGAAACGGAGTAATTATCGTCACCACCCGAATTCTCAGCTTTTATTACGCCGCTTGTATTGATCTGCGTATTTTTTACGATCGCATCTGCCTTCTGTTGGCTATCGCTCCATGAACGGATACAAGCGCGGATCAAAATATCGCTGCGATTCTCACCCTTTACGCTGATCCCGCCATTTTGTCTGCCGTCTACAGTTAAAAGACTCGTCTGAGGAATT
>JBGTEI010000445.1:0-2489 GCA_041747875.1 Pyrinomonadaceae bacterium
GAAATAACCAAAATTCTTCAAGATTGGAATGAAGGCAACACCGACGCTCAGGAGCTGCTTCTGCCGTTTGTTTATGATGAGTTGAAAAAACAAGCGAGGATCCTGATGAGCAGGGAGCGTTCAAATCATACACTGCAGCCGACGGCTTTGGTACACGAAGCATTCCTCCGACTTTCCGATCAATCCGGGATTGATTGGAAAAATCGAAATCATTTTTACGGCATCGCGTCGCGTCTTATGAGACAAATTTTGGTCGATCATTCAAGGCGGCGGGCGTCGAATAAGCGCGGCAATAGTCCTATCAATTTCTCGATCGATGATCTGCAGATACCCGTCGAAGATCGGGCGGCTTCTGTGCTTTCTGTGCATGAGGCTTTAGAAAGATTCGAAGCGTTTGACAGCAAACAAGCAAAGATTGTTGAGATGCGCTTTTTTGGCGGCTTTAGCAATTCGGAGATCGCCGAGCATCTCGAAATAAGCGAGCGAACCGTTATAAGAGAGTGGCAGTCTGCGCGCCTCTGGCTGCTCCGCGAACTGAGAAATGAATGATCGTTTGAGGCGTTAATTTTGTCATATTTCATAGCATTTATTCGCATAACCTATTAAGGGAACCTTTTAAATACACGTAAATGAATAATTGGAATAAGATAAAAGATGCACTGAGCGAAGCACTTGAACTCGACGCAGCTGAAAGACGCGAATATCTAAAGAACGCAAAATTATCGCCGGAAGAGCTGATCGAGGTTGAATCTCTGCTCGGGTTTGAAAATGAAGCCGAACATTTGATGAGTCTTTCGGCGGTAGAATTTTCAACCGACTTTTTTGATGCGGATGATCGATCGATGATCGGGCAGACGTTCGGAAGCTACCGGGTTGTCCGGGAACTCGGTTTTGGCGGAATGGGTGCCGTCTATTTGGCGGAACGGATCGACGGAAAGTTCAAGCAAAAAGCGGCGCTAAAGTTACTCAAACGCGAACTCAACACGGCAGCACTTCGAAAACGTTTCAGACAGGAACGCGAGATTCTCGCTGCACTCGATCATCCCAATATCGCACGTCTTATCGACGCCGGTACGACGGACGATAAGATCCCGTTTATTGCGATGGAATATATCGACGGGATAGAGATCGATGATTATTGCAAAAAGTATAAGTTGGGACTAAGCGAAAGACTTGATCTGTTTTGTGAGGTCTGCCGGATCGTCGATTTTGCTCATCGAAACCTGGTCGTCCACCGCGACCTTAAACCCTCAAACATAATTGTCACAGAAGAGGGAATTCCAAAGCTGCTCGATTTTGGAATTTCGAAGTTCCTTTCATCCGGTCCCGCTTCGGGAATATCGGAAACCGTTACCAGACTAGGCGCAATGACTCCAAATTATGCTTCCCCTGAACAACTGCAAGGCAGAAGTGTAACAACCGTGACGGACGTTTATTCACTTGGCGTGATTCTATTCGAACTCCTTACCGGACATAGACCGTTTGAATCGCAGGAAGAAAACCTTAACGAAATACTTAAAGCCGTTGTTGAAAAAGATCCGCCGCTGCCCTCAAAAATGTTAGAAACGGTCTCCGGTGATTCAAGGCAAGCGCCCCTTGCCAGAACAGAACTTATGGATATGTCGATGTCCGAACTTGAGACGATGGTGGGTAATGCGCGATCGACGACTGTTCCCCGAAGAGAGATCGCTACCATTCCCGACATATTTCAAATAACACCCCAGAGTCTCCGCGGAGACTTAGACAATATCGTCTTAAAAGCGTTAAAAAAAGAACCGGAGAAGCGCTATTCATCGCCCGGTAGTTTTTCGGAAGACATAAAAAACTATCAACGTGGGTTGCCGGTCTCCGCACGACCTGACACTTTCTTTTACCGGACAGAAAAATTTGTTAAGCGAAACAGTTTTTCTGTTGGCGCAGGTTTGTTAATTGTACTGGTTTTACTCGCCGGAGTGATCGCTACCCTTTGGCAAGCCGGAATCGCCCGCGCTGAAGGCGAAAAGGCGGAACGAAGATTTAATGATGTTCGAAATCTGGCAAATTCATTTCTATTTAAATTAAGTCCAAAGATAGAAAAGTTGCCGGGTTCGACGGAAGCTCGAAAAGAACTCGTCACGCTCGCACTCGAATATCTCGACAGTTTGTCAAAAGAAGTAAGTGATGATCCGGCTCTCCAGCGGGAACTGGCTGCCGCATATGAAAAGGTTGGAGACGTTCAGGGAAATCCTTTTAACCCAAACATCGGCGACATCAAAGGTGCCATATTGAGTTACACCAAAGCATCGAAGATCAGAGAAATTCTGGCCCAAAGGGAACCCGGAAATCTTTCGCTTGAGAATGATCTGGCGCAAAACTATAAGGTGCTCGGTGAAATTCATGCAAACGGTGGCGATTACGAAAAGGGAAAAATAAACCTCGATATGTCTCTTCAAATACGCGAAAAAATTCTCAAAAGGGATCCGATGAATTATGAAGCGCGGGTAAAGCAT
>JBGTEI010000446.1:0-3431 GCA_041747875.1 Pyrinomonadaceae bacterium
TATTCACGCCAAGATCCTGGAAATTAGCGCGTCAAAAAACAATCGAACCCGAGGTGGTTCCCACCGGGAGCCAAAAGTTTTGATCCAGCCGTCACAATTTGCTATTACCGCGACCGTCCGATCACCTTATTTGTCAGGTCAGCAATCGGGTCAAACCAGACGAGAGAATCGGCATTAAAAATAATGCTGTAACCTTCCTCGCGGGCTATGCCTTCGACGATCGGTCGGGTTTGTCCTAAAACATCGGCGATGAGTTTGCTTTCCATATCGGCAACTCCCGTCTGAGCCTTGTCGTATTCTGCCTGAAACGCGGTGTGATCCGGTTCTAATTCGGCTCTCCTTTGCGCCAACTCTTCCGGTCTGAGAAACGCAGCCTTATTTTCAAGGTCGGCATTCTTCATGTTAATGGCTACGGTTTTCCGGGTCAGTCGCCCCTCTTCAACTTTCTAAAACTTTTCAAGCTCAGTAATCGCCCTTCTACCTGCGGGTGATTCGCGTAGGACTCGTTGGATGTCGACATACCCAATCTTGGATTCATAATTCCGTGCTCTTACGATCGTCTCGATCGGAACCAGTGCAGCAAAAACTACTCCTGAAATAAAAAGAAGCAGCCCTGCGATAGTAAAATTTTTGTTCATTCTTTTACTCCTTAAGGTCTATCAAATTGAAAGTGGATGACAAAGCGAGATTATTCGAAAAAGAATGACGAATCAATACTCGATCTGTAAAACGCTGGCTGAAACCTTCCGTGTCGACTCCACTTCGCCCATTCCGCTCTTTCCGATTTCGGAGAGGATCTTGTAATGGGAAATGGTTGTGTCTTTTTCCAGTTTCATAAATCGTTATATCACTGAGAGAATCGATCAGTCCGTGTCCGTAGCCCGCCCGTAAGGTAGGGCTTCCAAAATAAACTTGCCCGCGATAACGATAACTTGATTCTATGATCAGGAAGCCCGCCTTTGCCGATCACGGAAATGATTTCGTAATTCAAGATTGTGGTTCCTCTTTCAAGTTTCATGTTTGCTAACGATTCGACGCCTTCGAATGCCTTAAGTTTTAACTTGGCGATTTTACAAAAACTTTTTGGCTTTAGCCGAAGTATAAAAAGGTAAAATTATGGTTCAGTTTTGGATTCGAAACGTCAGGACCAAAAGTTTATAGGGATAGCGTTGGCTTACGTGCTCGACATTTAACGGCTTAGAATACTGACCATTCATAAAATTATGAAATATTATCCTAATTTCTTGTTTCGTTAGAAACGCTTGTGGCAGATGGCACGGATTGCGCTCCAATCGCAAATTTCGTATTACCAAGTAATAATTATACGTTTAACGAATTGTTTCTTGCCGAAAACTGTCCTCGTTATTTAAGTAAAAAACTGCTGTAAACCCAACTTCCTTTGCCTTTTCTATTATTCTGTTTTCCTTGGCAAATAGGCTCAATCCCGAAACAGTATCTATTGTCATTTATTCCCTTCGGGACAAAGAATGTTCCGCGCTTTCCGATCTCCATCAGAAACTTTAAACACGAAATAAGGGGATTCTTTTTTAATTTGACCCCTAACCTGTTAAACGAGAAAACATCCTAAAAAAGAACATTTTTTTCTGTGGAGACCTAAAAGATACTATCAATCCGTGGAATAGTCATCTTTTCCAGATGTTAGGCGGGCGAGTCATCTTTTCGGTCGATTTAGTTGGTGGGCCGTGCGAGACTTTTACTTTGCTTTTATCGATCAGACTTCGGATTCATTTAAAGCCCTACTTCGAAATATCGGTTGTCCGGCGATGGAAATATATGCGGCGTAGAAAATTATGCTGAGCGTGATGACGATTGATAAAACAGATGTAGGAAAATAGAAGAGAGAATTACCAAAAGTAACCGGAAATATCCAGGCAGGGTAAAAAAAGTATGTGAAGGAAATTGCCCCGAGTAAACCGTAGCGCCGTAATGAGATCATCACGCAGATCGAGATTATGATTGAGGCAATTGTGCCAAGCCAATGAAAATTAATGATAAAAAACAGCATTGAAACGGTGAAAAATAAAACACCGATGGACAAAATCCCCAGGTTTTTTTTCCCGGTAAGCCGGTAAAATAAGAATGCTATAAAAAGATAAAATAGCCCCGTCAAAACTGAACCGGCGATCGAACCTATATATTCGGAGATCAAACCGGTTGAACTGTTTAATGCGACTGTGCTGAAGTCATTGCCAACAAGTGAGAAATTTCCCAAATAACTGCTAGCTGCAAGCAGTCCACTGTGAATTCCAACAGTGTGTCCGAGTGCGAGGAGTCCGCCAACGAGTATATCGCGTCCGACCATCGGATCACGAAAATCTCCCGTCATAATTCTGTTCCAGGAGATCAACATTTCTGACCACGATTTGCGGACGAAGGGTTCGAGGGCGATATACATAAGCCCGACGAAAATTGACCGTAACGCCGCATAACTTAAGGCTTCGTAAATAATTGATAATTCACCCCAAAGTGTCGGTACGTGGTCTGCCAGAATTATTTGTGCAAGCAGAGAAATTAAAAAAAGAAATAGTGTCAATTTTAAGCTGCCACGCAGATCGCCGCGTCCGGCTTTTAAGTTTCGGTAGGCAAGAACGAAAGAGCCGATAATTGCAATGCAAACAAAAATGAGAATTATCATTGTCCCGTATTTTTGGTTCACATCTTGAGTTTCGACTGTTTCTCTCTCGGGCGAATCCCACGGTGTTACCACTTTGAAATAGACGGGTTTCCCATTGTACTCAGCGGTTTCGATGCGAACGGGAACACTTGGAAAATCCGCCAAAGTTCCTTCCCAAGCCTTTCTACGATCGGCAAATACGGGCGGTGTCCAAAGAGATTCGGTTTCTTTGAATTTACTAAAATCCAAAGCCGCTTCTGCAAAAAAATTGCTCCATTCAATTTCAGTTTTGTTTTGGACAGATTCGGTTTGGGGAGGAACGGCAACAAATTCAAACAAACGCCCGCGCGTATCGAGTTTGACGTTTGCCATATTTGACGCCGTCAGCGGCGGTTCGTTTTCTGTAACATTTATCGAATCTGCGGGTTCGAGATAACGCGGCGATTGGCGATAGAGAAAATAGATAAAAAACGGCTGACCTTTGGCAATCATTTCCCTGCGGGGCGGCAGATCTTTATTCTTTTCGGTTTTATAATAAGTGTGATAACTCAAAAAGGAGTTGTCTTGAACAAACTCATACTTGGCATCGGTCGGCGTTTCTGTGTAGCCGAATTTTCTGACGATCTCACGCGATCTCTCTGCTAAGACTTCAGGCGGTTTTTCTAATGGTGTAAATGCGTAAGCCTTGTAGTAAGTATTTAACGCAAGAACTCCAAAATAAACAGCTATAAATGCGAGCAAAAATCCGATTGCCACAACTGGTTTCAATGCCCCTTTTTTCGGTGCGGCGGCAACC
>JBGTEI010000447.1:0-20568 GCA_041747875.1 Pyrinomonadaceae bacterium
CCGATCTTCGGGCACGCCCAAAAGATATGCGCGTGTTTTGATATCCGTCGCGTGTACCGAAACATACTGCGGCGACAAACGCTGTTCGATGATCCGGTTCATTTCGTCTTCGGTTATCGATGAAAGCGTAGTGTAATTTCCGTAGAGAAATGAAAGACGTATGTCTTCGTCACGGACAAAGAGCGAGGGTCTTGCGTCTTCCGGATTTCCTTTACAAAAACAAAACAGACATTCATTTGCGCACTGACGCGGAACGATCTGCTCAAAATTGATCCCAAAATCTTCGCCTTCGTCGCGTTCAAGATCTACTTCCCAGGTTTCGCCATTCACCTTTCGAACAAGAAGCGTCATTGAGACTTCGCCCGAAGTTTGAAAACGAAAATCGAGATAGTCGCGCACACTCCGGCCGTTTACCTTTACAATTCGATAACCCGCACCTAGTTCTAGCTCGTCTGCCAAACTTTCGGGTTCAACAGAATCGATCGTAACGCCGGGACGGCGAAGTTGGGTAACTGCAGGTGTGACGGCAAATTCGTACATAATAACTAAATCTTCAGCAACCTAATATCTTATCAGATACTTTTGATAAGTGAATCTCGCAAGTTCTCCGAAAATAACGATCCCCAGGTAATCGGCTGCCAGATCTCCGATATCAAAGGTTCTTCCTGAAACAAAGATTTGCGATAATTCCTCGACCGTGACTATCAAAAATACGATCATACTTCCCATTAAATATCGAATTTTCCCTATCGAAGCAAATCTCGCTTTTAGAACAAGATTAACCAAAAAAGAGAAACCGCCCATCAAAAGAAAATGCGCGATCTTGTCGAAGTAGGGGATGCCGCCGCTAAACCTCAGCAGGTATTGGGTGCTCTTATCGTTTACCAAAGCTACAATGCCCGCGAGAATTAAAATATAAACTGCGGTTAAAATTTTAATTCTTTTGGGCATGTTCAAACTATTTGCGAACCGGGGTTTTTAAATGAAAAAACCGTAAGGGGTCTGCTTTTCGTCTTACTATCATACTAAGTTCTTTCAGCGATGTGTATTAACAGGAAATAAATAAGGCGTTGCCAGCTATGATCGCCGACAACGCCGGGAATTTTATCAAAACCCCGATCTCTATAATTGCAACGTTTTCTCTGATTTAATTAGGCCTTTATTTTATGATAAAAAATCAAGAACCAATTGTTTAAATCCTTTCGGATTTTCAATTTGCAGACCATGTGATGCACATTTCAGAATCGCCGACTCCGAACTCAACACATAGCGGTGCAGCATTTCATTGCTCAAACGTGCGATTCGCGGGCTGAGTTCGCCCGTAATGATCAGCGTCGGTACTTTTAAATTTTTTAACTCGACACACGTTACTGACGGTGAATCGTAATATGTTTGAAGCATTGGAAGTATAGTTTCGGCATTTTCCAAAACGACAGATCGGCGCTTTTCGGGCAAAAGACATAAAACATCCACACCTACGATTACTTTCAAAAATTGCCTGACAGCCGCTTCTTTATTGCCGCTTTTTGCGAGTCGAATTGCCTGATCAAATCCCGCCCTTTGTTCGGACAGAAGTGATCTTCCTTCTTCGTTTAACAGACTTGGAAACGGACTCGGTTCGCCCAATACAAGACTGCCGACGAGTTCGGGATTTTGTAAAGCCGCTAATAAAGCTACGGCGGCTCCGTAGGAATGTCCGATCAAATGTGCTTTTTTAAGATCCAGCACCCTTAAGAATTCGATCAGATCCGAAGCATGCGCGGCGCGTGAATAGGCGGAATCGTCGTCCGCTTTTTCATTCGGATGATGAAAACGACGGCTATATGCGATCACTCTGTAATCACTGGAAAATTCTTCGATCTGCTCATTCCAGTTTCGAAAATCGCAGACGCCGCCGTGTAATAAAACCAGGGGTTCCCCAATTCCTTTTTCTACATAAGCCAAATTTGTTCCGTTTACCCCGATCTCCTTTATCGGGAGATTCATTTCTTCTGAAATTTCTTGTTTAGTTTTCATAAAGTTTCTCCCTTTTTTACCCGCTTTCGGCGCGGGTCGAAAGCGGGTATTCTACTGTGAAACCGTTTGAAATCTCGATAATTGTTTTCTTGTCATCGAAGATGACGAATACTATAGCCTGGCGAGTATCGCTAGGGATTCGGAAATTGAGACACTCGCTCGCTGAAAGTGAGCAACAATTATGGTGCTTGCTGTTCGTCGCCTTCAGCGACGGATTTAATTTCTACGCATCACCCAGTGATTCTCACTGGGCTATAATGTTTGTCGCCGTTGGCGACCAAATCGAGTTATCAAACAGCCTCCGAAAAAAAGGGCGGTTAATTATTTCCCAATCCTTTACTTCCCAGTTGAACGGAAACAGGTGTTTTGTTGGTCAACATATCAAAAACGCCTGAACGGCTTTGGGCAAGTTTGACAAGTTCCTGAATTTTTTCTCCCGGCGCGTCGGATTTGATGTCGAATGTTACGCGAATTTCTTCACTACCCATTCGTGTGTTTTCATCAAGTCCGAGAAATCCCAAAAGACTGGCAGCGCCTTCAATTCTGGAGGAAACCGCGTCTAATCGGACACCCTCCGCCGCAGCAAAATAAACGAGCGTCGTTGTCAAACAGCCCGCTAAAGCCGCAAGAAGATGTTCGACGGGATTTGCACCTTTGTCGGTTCCGAGCAGAAATATAGGTTCGTCCTTTTCCAAAACAAACGATTTTTCGCGCGTGTGTTCCTGTCCCGCACCGTAAACTTCGTTCACAAATGTGCGGTTATTTGCGCCGTCGATCCATTCGTTGTCGGCACGGAATTGGAGCTTTCCCAACTCCTTCTGCTGTTTGACGACTTCAATTGTGCCGGTTAGTTCGTCAACATTTATTCCGTTGACCAGCGTTTGTTCTATTATTGCTTGTTGCATAAAAATATCTCCTTATTATTTCGTATTTGTATTTATTGATTGCTCAGCAAAAAATTGGAGCAACTTCTTCGATCCGCATCTTTTGTTCGGGGCTTAATTTCCCCAATGTTTCCAGAAACTTCGGATGCGTCATTCCCGTTCCCAGATAAGTCCCGCGATTTGCCTGATGTTGAATACTGATAAATTCTTCACGCTCATCGGGGGATAATTTGCGACCTGTCGCACGTTCAAATGCTTCGAGGTCAAAAATTGTTTGTTGTTTCAATCCGATATCGAGGAAACCGCAGATTTCCAGATATTCATCTACCGCCTTTTCGATCTCTTCCGTATTCATTTCGTCGGCAATTGCTTCAACCAACAGCGTGTCGAGTTTGGCGTGCTGCGCCTCTTCCATCCAGTGGTGAAGAAGCAGGCTTTTAAATTGCGAGTCGAGCTCCTGATCGTCTTTTACGCTTTCGATGTAATGACGCTGTGTCATCCATTCGATATGCAAAATAGCAAGCGCAACCGATAGCGGCTGATGCGACAAAACCGCTTTGGCAATTGTCGATGGCGGACCGATAACCGCACATTCCGAATTGAACTTGTTCTGAAATTCTTTGCTGAAGCGTTTGAATAATTGGATATGCTTCGCCTCTTCGCCGGCAAATTGCAGAAACGCACGGACGCGGTAATCGTCTTCATCGAGCGTGTGACGAATGTGATCCAGCACAAACGGCAGGATAAATTCTTCGACCAAACCAAAGATACTCAAATAGGAATGTCCTCGAATTTGGTTTAAGATCCGTTTCTCACCGGCGTTTAAAAATGAGAGCACATTGACCCTCGCAAGCGATTCGGGCATAAACGGCTTACTGAAATCGAGTCGTTTGTCGCCGCCGATAATATCTTCAATGTTCCAATTCACCCGCTGCGATTGAGCAATTGTTTCACGATAATCGTATCGCTGCGGCGCGTTTGTTTTAGCGTCATTATTTACTATTGCGTCTAACATATATTTATTCTCCTTATTAATTATTTCTGGCTGATTCTGCGCCTGAAGCAGAAATTTTTTCACGCGATTCGCGCACCATCGGAAAAAGCGGCGGCGACGAACCGACTTGAATTTCGCCTATCACTTTGAAACCGAAACGTTCGTATAGCGGAATATTTTTCGGGTTGGATGATTCTAGATAAGCCGGTTTATTGGCGCTATCGCACCGCTTTAATGCGTGCTGCAGCAGCATCGAACCATAACCTTTACCTTGTTTTGTCGGATCAGTTCCGATCATCGGAAGATACCAATGCGGTTCTTTCGGATGATAATTTCCCATCTCTTCAAAAACGTAAAACAACTCATCGCGAAGATCGCAATGAACGGTGTTTTGAAACAAGTTGATCAAAGCATTTTCATCCGGGCTGACATTCGGCGGAAGCCATACGGAGGCCGCCGGAAAGCCGTCAATGTAAAACGCACTTCCCGCTTCAAAAGCCTTTCCGCCAAACAATCTGATAAAATTCGGGAAAATGTCCAGATATTGCTGCGAATTCGGATAAATCCAACGCGCAACAGGGTCCGTGCTGAATGCCAGAACAATGACATCCACGATCTGAGTTCGAACTGACTGCGTGCCTGTTTTTACAAAACGATTGGCCGTGCCAAACCATTCGGGATTTGTGTCGAGTGCCGATTTTACTAACATTTTATAATTGCTCCATGATTCTTAAAAATTAAAAATTTCGAGAGCATTTTTTGCCCTCATTTATAAAGACGGAAACTAGCAGTGAAACAGGACAAATTGGGAGATATGTTTTGCTTCTACTAAAAGCTTTATGTTGGAAACGTCAGTTCGGGATATTTAAATTAACCGCAAAGGATATGAAGGGTGCAAAGTCTTCGTTAAACAGTTCGACTCGTATTGAGTGGTTCAATTTCATCCGGCAATTCATAAAGCCTTTGCGTCCGTCGCGTCCTTTGCGGTTAATTTCCCTTTCTTTGCCGTTAATTTCCTTTTATCGAATTGACGTAAATATAAAAAGCACCTGTGAAACTCGCCGAAGCAAGATACGCAGGCACTTTTTCCAAAAGAAATATGCTACTCCAAAACGAGAAAGGCTTTGCAGATCTCTTCAATGTGGCGGTGGTCTGTTCCGCAACAACCGCCGAGCACATTTAAATTCTTTAGTTTGGCCGAAAGCTGCTGATATTGCCGACCGAGTTCAGCCGGATTTCCCTCGTCGAGTATTTCGCACTCGTTGAGTTCTTCGTGACTTTTCGCTGACGAATTTGCCCGAATTCCGCGAATGCGTTTTGTCCAATCCGAACCTGCTTCTAGAACGCTTTCAAAATGCGTCGGATGAGCGCAGTTGATCATAAAATAAGCAGGATAATTCCCGGTTGCATCGTCAGCGCTTTCGATGGCGTCGCTTAGCGTTTGTCCGGTCGGCAATTTCCCATCCGTTTCGACCGTAAATGCGATCGCCACCGGCATTCCAAATTCCCTGGCGGCTTGAGCAATGCCAATTGCTTCCTCAACATAATTCATCGTGATAGCCGTAACCATATCAGCCTCCGTTTCGCTGAAAGTTTTTATTTGAGCGGAATGATATTCCCGGGCTTCCGCTGCAGACATCGCAGTCGTCGGAATATATCCGTCGCCGCGCGGACCAATACAGCCCGAAATTACGACTTTGGTCTTTTCGTTCTCAAATTCACTGCGGATCTCGCTTAATAATTTGATCGATTGGCGATTGCTTTCTGCCAGATCGCTTTCGGAATAGCCCAATTTCTCTCCCCAATCCGCGCTTGCCCGCCACGTAGAACTTTCCAGAATAAATCCCGTTTCATAATTCCGGGCAATAGCTGCATACTTGCGGAAATATCCGCGTAGAACTTCGGTTCCTTCAACGCTCTTTAAGAGATCAAAAGCAGCAAAATCAGGAAGTTCCAGGCCTTCGTGAAATATGAGAGTCGTTTCTATTCCTCCGTCACTGAGAAATATTTTGTCAGATAATTGCGGTAATTTGTTTCGATACTTTGCCATGATATTAGTCCTCAAGAAGTTATATATTTCCGTCCAAACTTTTGGATCTTATTAGACCAGGAAAACTGAAATTCAATAAATTTCAATTCTCTCCTTGCCCTCATTAAGACAAGACGAAATCGATAATCAAAACAGGACAAAACCGAATCACAATTTTTCAGCGACATTGGAATCTATGATAAGATTTTTTAAATATTTTGATAATACTTATCATTTGGAACACGGAGAAATTTCTGAATGGGTCAATCCTCAGAAAACATTACGCAGCTGCTTTTGGACTGGGGCGACGGCAACAAAGCCGCTTTGGAGGAGTTGATGCCGCTTGTTTATGGTGAACTTCGTTTGATCGCCAAGAAGTATATGGGTGAACAGCGCGCAGGGCATACTTTGCAGACAACGGCGTTAGTTAACGAGGCTTATCTGAAGCTGATTGATTCTAGCCGTGTGAATTGGCAAAACCGTACTCATTTTTTTGCTATTTCCGCACAATTGATGCGGCGTGTTTTGGTTGATTCTTCCCGGGCGAGAAACAGCCTCAAGCGCGGCGGCAAGCAGATCCGGATCACTTTTGACGAAAAGATCGAAGATGTTGTAGGAAAGCCAACAGATTTGGTTGCACTCGACGAAGCTATGCAAAAGTTAGCGAATCTAAATTCGCGTCAGAGCCAGATCGTCGAGCTTCGCTATTTTGGGGGTTTGAGTGAAGAAGAGATCGCCGAAACACTTGATGTTTCGGTGCGAACCGTTCGTCGCGATTGGAGTATTGCCCGGGCATGGCTTTACCGTGAATTGTGCGAGAATTGACAAACTATGTCGCCTGAACGTTGGGAACAAATAACGGAAATTTATAATTCCGCACAGGAGCTCGAAGAAAACGAACAAGAATCGTTTCTTGAAAAAGCGTGTGCAGACGATGAATCTTTGCTTTACGAAGTCAAATCACTGCTCACAGCCGATGGTAACGCCGGCAGTTTTATTGCGGAAAATGCCGTCAAAGATTCACCTTCGCTTTTGACTCTCGAAAATTTCACCACTTTAAGCGGTCAGACACTCGGACAATTTCAAATTATTTCCCACATTGGTTCGGGCGGAATGGGCGAAGTTTATCTGGCGAAAGATCTGCGGCTCAATCGTCACGTCGCACTAAAAGCTTTGCCAATCTCTTCGTCGGGAAACCGGATATATCTTCTGCGATTTCAGACAGAAGCGAAAGCGGCAGCGACGCTTAATCATCCGAATGTCGCAACGATCTTTTCGGTCGAAGATATCGACGGACAGCCATTTTTTACGATGGAATATGTTGAAGGGAAAACTCTCGACACTCTGATTCCTGAGGGCGGGTTGAGTTTGAGGGTTTTTCTCGAATGGTTTGTTGATCTGGCAGGCGCACTTTCCCACGCACACGAAAAAGGAATTGTACATCGCGACATCAAACCGGGAAATATAATGGTTACTTCCGAAGGCGTTCCGAAAATTCTCGATTTCGGTCTGGCGCAGATCGATCCGAAAAAGGTTGCGCACGATTCTTCAACATTAAGTATGACGCAGCCCGGGCAGATTTTGGGAACGCCGTCATACATGTCGCCCGAACAAGCCGAAGGCGAAAAAATTGATAACCGGAGCGATATTTTTAGTTTCGGAATAGTAATGTATGAAGCGATCACGGGCGAGCGGCCGTTCAAAGGTGAAAGTTACGCGGCGATCGTCAGTCAACTGCTAACCAAAGAACCGCCGCCGATCTCGGACATCAAACCCGACACGCCTTTTCTGCTTTCACGCGTGATCATGCGTTGTCTGCATAAATCCGCCAGCCGACGATTCCAGACAATGGATGAAGTCCGCGTTATTCTCGAAGAAATAAAAGCCGCGGTTGAAGCCGGAGGCGAGATTGTGATCGGTGCTCGCAAACTTGCATCTGAAAAAAGCGGAATTTTGCAAAAACGGATTCTTGTTCCATTATTTTTACTGATTTTTCTCGCAGCCGGACTCGGAATTTATTTTTATACAACCATAATTCCGAAGCCTCCGATCAGTTTTGAAGATCTGACGATCCGAAAACTTTCGCAAACAAATGACGTAGTTTACGCACACATCACGCCCGACGGGAAATCCGTCGCATATAATACGATCGAGGATAACGGTGAAAGGAGCCTTTGGATCAGGAGAGTCGAAGATAGAAACGCACTTCGTCTTCTTCCGCCGCAACCCGTTTTTTTCTGGGGCGGTTTAACAATTTCAAAAGACGGCAGCCAAATTTATTATATAAACGCCGAAAGAAACGCACCACAAGGAACGCTTTACAGAGTTTCTTCCCTCGGCGGCACACCTCGCAAGCTCGTCGAATCGGTCAATGATCTGGGATCGCTTTCGCCTGACGGAAAAAGAATTCTTTATGTCCGCTATGGCGAAAAAATGCAGCTTCTTTCGGCAAACGTTGCAGATGGCAGTGATGAACGCGAAATTTTGTCAACTTTATCAACTTCATCAACCGATCTGAGACAAATTTACCGCGATCCGCATTTTTCGGCAGATGGCGAAAATATCTTTTTTATTAAGTTTGAACTGATAAAGGGAGAAGAATACTGGTCGCTCGTTGAAATTCCGGCAACCGGCGGCGAGGAACGGGTTATTATCAATGCTCGAAAGCCTAAGATCAATGAGATCGCTGTCTTAAAAGACGGAAACGGTTTATTGCTGAACGCGGTCGAATCGATTTCCAATCTTCCACAGATTTTTCATATTTCTATTGCGGACGGAAAAGAAACCAGAATTACAAACGATTTGAATTCATATTTCGGAATCAGCGTAGACGGCGGCGGCGACTCGATCGTTACGACCCAGCGGAGTTTTGCAAAGGACTTAGCGGTCTTTGAAAGCGGCGATCCAGGCGAAGAAAAGAAGATCACGAATGAGGCAAACATATTTGAAACTGCGGTTTTCACGCCGGATGGCAAAATAGTTTATGACGCGATCGATAACAATCGTCCGCACATCTGGATAATGAACGCAGACGGCAGCGACCAACATCAACTTACACCGAATGATTCGACCGATTTTCAACCGCTCGTTACACCCGATGGCCGCTATATTATTTTTATTTCCGAACGAACCGGTGAAAGGAAGATATGGCGGATGAATATTGACGGCAGCGATCCGCAAAACTTGACTCCGGTTAACGGCAGAATGTTTTCGCACACTTTTTTGCCTGACAAACAGAGCATTTTTTT
Organism: Pyrinomonadaceae bacterium; assembly: GCA_041747875.1. Lineage (GTDB taxonomy): Bacteria > Acidobacteriota > Blastocatellia > Pyrinomonadales > Pyrinomonadaceae > Aridibacter. Next base: position 9,172 of record JBGTEI010000447.1, read on the forward strand.
CCATTGGACGACGCCCGAAAAAAAGGCGATGGGTGAAGTGCCGATAGGGGGCGGAGAGATCAGGGAATATCCTTTGTTCGGCGACGATTACACGGCTGTTTCGCCTGACGGCAAACAAGTGGCATTTGTGTTTTTTGATGAACGGGAAAAAAGGCGAAAAATTCGGATCCATCCGTTTAATAATGAAGAACCTTCAAGCGTTTTCGACATCTCGCCAATGAGCTTTCTAAAGTGGACGGCGGATGGAAGTGGCTTGCTATACCGCGAAATAGAAACCGACACGGAGTCCAATTCAACTATCTTTCGACAGTCCATCACCGGCGGAAAACCACAGATATTTCTATCCGTAGAACCCAACGAAGTTTATAATGCTTCCCAATCTATAGACGGAAAAAAAACGGTCGTCGTAAACGGACGCCTGATCGCTAACGCGGTGATACTAACGAAAATCAACTCCCATTAAAACAAGTTAGAAGATCAAAAAAAGACGCGGGATTCCTCCCGCGTCTTTTCGTGCTTTGAAAGCATGACCTTTCCAATTAATTACTCGCTTTTGCTGCAAGTCCATCTACCAGACTTTCAAGCGGTGTGTATTCAAGATCCTGCGAAGTCGCTACCGCTTCATAAGTCAGTTTTCCGGCGAATGTATTAACCCCTTCCGCCAATCCTTTATCATCCCGGATCGCTTTCTCAAAACCTTTATTTGCGAGCGCAAGCGCGTACGGCAAAGTTGCGTTTGTCAGTGCAAATGTCGAAGTACGCGGAACCGCACCCGGCATATTTGCAACGCAATAGTGCAGCACGCCTTCTTCGTAATATGTCGGGTTTGAGTGTGTCGTCGCACGCGTCGTTTCAAAACAACCGCCTTGATCGACAGCGACGTCAACGAGCACAGCGCCGTTTGGAATTACCTTGAGCATATCTCGTGTTACCAATTTTGGAGCCGCAGCTCCGACGACCAATACAGCACCGATAACGAGATCAGCATGCGATATAGCTTCTTCGATCTGATAGCGGCTCGAAGCAAGCGTTTGAATTTTCGAAAGGAAAATGTCATCAAGCTGACGAAGACGATCGAGATCGCGGTCGATGATCGTCACGTGTGCGCCAAGACCGATCGCCATTTTTGCAGCTTCCGTTCCGACAACACCGCCGCCGATTATCACAACATTTGCTGCGGGAACGCCCGGAACGCCGCCAAGCAGTATTCCGCGTCCGCCATTCATTTTTTCAAGATACGTCGCTCCGACCTGAACCGACATACGACCCGCAACTTCTGACATAGGAGTCAAAAGCGGCAAACGCCCGCGTCGGTCTGTGATCGTTTCATAAGCGACTCCGGTGACCTTTCTCTCCATCATCTGCTTCGTCAATTCAAATTCCGGCGCTAGATGCAGATATGTAAAAAAGAGCTGATTCTCACGCATGCGCGGATATTCAGGAGCAACCGGTTCTTTGACCTTGACGATCATATCGCCCGCTTCCCAGATCTCATCCGCCGTCTCGAGGATCGTCGCCCCGGCAGCTAAATAATCCGAATTTGCAAATCCGGAGCCTTCGCCTGCTGCCTTCTCAACAAAAAGCGTGTGTCCTGCGTCTGCCAATGCTTGCACGCCCGCCGGTGTTAGACCAACCCGATATTCGTTATCTTTGATCTCTTTTGGTAATCCTATTTTCATAAACTCTCCCGAAGATATTTTCTAATACTTTTTACAAATTATTGCTATGCCGATAATTTTACGCGGTTTTAACAAAATCCGAAAACGTCGCAAGTAAGTTTTATGCGCTGATGGACCAAACTTTGTTATAGGAAATTACAAGAAAAATGCCCTTCACGCAAATTTTAACTTGACTTTCCTTGTTATAACGACTATTGTTACGACAATGGTAAATAAATTGCAGTTGGAAATAAAACAAGCGAAGACATTTGAAAGCCTCGAACACGAAGCTTTCTTAAATCTACAGCGAACGACCGATTTCCTGATGCGAAAAGTTACGGAAGCATTAAAACCATTCGGCATCACGCCGCCGCAATACAATGTTTTACGGATCCTGCGCGGGGCCGGAGACTGCGGTTTGATAAACCGCGAGATCGGCGAGCGAATGTTAACGTACGTGCCTGATGTAACGCGAATGCTTGATCGATTGGAAAAAAGAGATCTCGTCTGCCGCGAACGCGGCGTCGAAGATCGCAGGCTTGTAACAGCTTGTATTACAAAGGAAGGACTCGCGTTGCTTTCTGATCTTGACCAGGTTTTCAAGGATCTGAATAAAGATCTTCTCGGCGTTTGCAAGAAAAAAACGCTCGTTGAATTGATCGAAACATTAGAAAGACTACGCAGCGCTTAAGCGTTAACAAAATCGGCTCTTGCCGGATACATTTTTTTAGACAAAAGCTTGTTATAACAGATATACTTATAACAATCATTACAAGGGGGGAGATACAATAAAATGACACCAGAAAAGAAATTAGAATTGAAAACAAAAACCATCGAGCGGATAATTGCGCCGCCGCCTGTCCATTGGGTTGGAGACGGATTCCGAGTCCATGGATTTTTTCCGTACCATCGTTTGGGAGACCAAAGAATGAGTCCGTTTTATCTTTTGGACTACAATTCGCCATATGAATTTCAGCCGAGCGAAAAACTCCTTGGCGTCGGTCCGCATCCGCATCGCGGTTTTGAAACGGTGACGATCGCATACAAAGGAAAGGTCGCGCACCACGACAGCAGAGGCGGCGGCGGCGTGATCGGTGAAGGCGACGTTCAATGGATGACGGCCGGATCAGGACTTCTTCACAAGGAATATCACGAGAAGGAGTTTAACAAGCAAGGCGGAGTTTTTCACATGGTCCAGCTTTGGGTGAATCTTCCGGCGAAAGACAAAATGACCGCCCCGCAATATCAGGCGATCAAAAATGATCAGATGGGAAGATTTGAATTGCCCGATAACGGAGGAACGGTAGAAATAATTGCGGGAGAATATAACGGCACAACAGGCCCGGCGACAACATTTTCGCCTGTTCATTTGTATAACGTTAAGCCGAAGAAAGGCACATCGCTTACGCTTGAGCTGCCTGAACACTACACGACGGCGATCCTTGTCATCGAAGGTCAGGTAAAGGTAAACAAAACGGAAACTGCACCGGCGGATCACTTAGTCTTGTTTAACAACGACGGCGAAAATATCTCGATCGAGGCTGAAGAAGACAGTGTTTTGTTGGTAATGAGCGGCGAACCGCTAAACGAACCGATCGCCGCTTACGGACCATTTCTGATGAACACCCAGGAAGAGATCCGGCAAGCCGCCGAAGATTTCCGTTCAGGTCAATTTGGTTATTTGGAAGACTGACGTTCGTAGCGACGGCTTTCAAACTAGGAAACGCCCCCGATTCGGGGCGTTTCTTAGTGCATAGGTGCGAAACTCCAATTCTTGGCTCACGCAGAACTTAATTACTCCAACTCTTCTAGTTGCTTACAATTAACACCCGCAAATTCCGTCTACGTTCTTTTTAACAATCTGTTTATCTTTGATCAGGGTAATCGTTACACCGTATTCAGACGCCTCACATTCTTCGCTTTGCGGACAGGCACTTTTTCTATAAACATACTTGATCTTTGCGGTCATTCCGTCCGCTTCGTAAACATCTTCGTAGGGCGTTTTTGAATTGACAGCGTTCGAACGATTGCCGCGTTTTACCAGTTCGAATTTTGTATCTTTGCCGTTAACGTTCAAATAAGCAGGCGGATCACCTCCAAGTTCGGTAATAAACAGTAGATTGAGTTCGTCAGAATTTTTCGATCTGTCAGCCGGATTTTCGGCCGAACAACTGCATCCATCCGAAACGATCTTTTTCAAACTGCCGAGAACCAATTCAGGTTTTTCTGTTGCTTCTTCTTTCGGATTATTTTCCGAAGCATTGTCATTGCTTTCGCTGTTGGAATCAGCTTCGTTCGAGTTTGACTCTTCGGCAGGAATCGGCGTCTGATCGGCAATTTCGGGGGAAGTACTGTTTTCCGCAACGTCTTTGTTTTGGCCGTCGCTAACACTGCTGCATCCGGTTATTGCCAGAAAAAGAAGAAGCATTGCCAGAAGTATCATTAATTTGGTTTTCATTATTTCCTCAATCCAAATAGTTCAGCGTAACGAGTTTAGCCGTTACGCTGACATTTCTATCTAGATCTCCACTTCATCAATCTGAGCTTTTTGAAGTTTACCCGAATAATCGATGTAGAGTGATTTCCATTCGCTGAAGATATCCAGAACCTGTGTTCCGGCCTCGCGGTGGCCGTTTCCGGTACCTTTTGTTCCGCCAAACGGAAGATGAACTTCGGCACCGATCGTCGCTGAATTTACGTAGCAGATACCGGTATAGAGTTCGTTCATCGCGTGGAACGCCTGATTTACGTCTTGGGTATAAATTGCTGCACTCAAACCATATTTCACATCGTTGGCGATCTTGATCGCTTCGTCCAAAGTCGAAAAAGGTATAACGGTTGTAACCGGTCCAAAGATCTCTTCCTGAGAAATTCGCATTTTTGGTGATGCATCGGTAAATACTGTCGGCTCGATATAATAGCCATTCTTATATTTTCCGGTTCTCAGTGCATTTCCTCCAACGGCAAGCGTAGCCTTATCTTCGGTTTTACCGATCTCAATATAATTAAGGATCTTATCCATTGCCTGCTGATTAATGACCGGACCGACATTTGTTTTCGCGTCCAAACCATTTCCGACACGAAGCGTTTTAACCTTCTCGACAAGTTTCTGGACGAATTTCTTATAAACTTTCTTATGTACTATCAACCGAGAAGACGCCGTACATCTTTGTCCCGATGTTCCAAACGCTCCCCAGAGCGAGCCCTCAACCGCGTTATCGATATCGGCGTCATCCATGATAATGATCGCGTTTTTTCCGCCCATTTCAAGTGATACGATCTTGTTGTCGCGCGCGCATTGTTCAGCAATTATCCTTCCCGTGTCGGTCGAACCCGTAAACGAGATTAGGCGCACATCTTTATGTTTTACAAGCGCTTCGCCTGCTTCGCCAAAACCGTTGACGACATTTACAACGCCTTTTGGAATTCCTGCCTGCTCGCAAGCTTTTACCAGATTGATCGTCGAAAGCGGAACATCTTCCCCCGACTTAATTACAACCGTATTTCCGCAAACGAGCGCCGGAATAAGTTTCCATGAAGGTATCGCCATCGGGAAATTGAAAGGGGTGATCAATCCGCAAAGTCCAACCGGCTGGCGAACACACATCGCAAATTTATCGTGCATTTCCGCCGGAGTTGTAAATCCATGAAGTCTTCTTCCTTCACCGGCTGTGTAATAGGTGCAATCGATCGCTTCCTGCACATCGCCGCCGGTTTCCGTCAAGACCTTCCCCATTTCGCGGGTCATATCATGTGAATACTGTGCTTTGTTTTTTGCCAATACTCCGCCAAGCCGAAAGAGGATCTCGGCACGCTTCGGTGCCGGAGTGTTTTTCCAACGCTTTGCCGCGCCCTTCGCTGCAGCAACTGCTTTCTTTACGTCATCTTCATTTGATCTTGGAAACCGCCCGACAATATCGGTCGTGTCTGCGGGGTTTACATTATCAAACCATTCGCCTGACGAACTTTTTACCCATTCGCCGCCAATATAATTGTGGTAACGCTTTACGCTGGTTTTTGTCGTTTGTTTTGGCGATGATTTCGCCGCTTTTTTTGCTTCTGCCATAATAATTTATTGTAGCCAAAAATAATTGGGTTTAGAGTCGTAAGAAATTATCTTATAACTCTAAACCCTTAATTCCAAACTATGAAAGCGGACTACTTTGCCGTAAATTGCACAACCACCGGAATAAACTGCCGGCCTCTCGGATCATATCTCAGCACGTGCAAAACGATTGCTGAACCTGCTTTTATGGATTTAGTTAATCCCCGAAACTCTTCTAAATTCTTTACAGAGTTTCGGTTAAACCTTTGGATCACATCATTTTCCGCTAAGGCATCGCCGCCGGCAGAATTCTTGATGTCAGCAAGATAACTATCCGGTGCGATCTTGCTTACGACAACTCCATCCTCTCCTTTTAGCCTAAACTTTCGTACAAACTGCGAATCGACATCCACAAGCGTAAGTCCGTCAAAAGGTGTCTCAACCAAGTCTACATTTTCGATCGGAAGCTTTCTTTTCGATTCGTCGGACGCGATAATTTCGTCCACCGGACGCTCATCAAGTTTTACGGTAACGATCTTTCTCTCCAAAGTATTCCCAACTTCGCGCAAGATCGAAACCTTTACCGAACTTCCCGGCTGCATTGAAGAGATCTTCGCGATCAGTTCTTGATGATTCCCAACGGAATCGCTATTTATTGCGAGAATAATGTCATCCTTCATTAACCCGGCTTTCGCGGCAGCACCATTCTTGTCGCGGATCTGCGTAATAATCGCGCCTTTCGGTTCGGGTAAATTATAGACTTCAGCAAATTCTTTTTTTACAGAATCGAGAAATATGCCTAAAAATCCGCGTCGAACTTTTCCATTTAAGAGCACTTGTTCGTATACGTAATTTGCTTCATTTGACGGAAGCGCAAAGCCGATCCCGTTGTAGTCACCGGTCGAGGTTGCGATCTGCGAATTCACGCCGATCACTTCACCGTTCATATTTACTAGCGGACCACCTGAATTACCACGATTGATCGCGGCATCAGTTTGAATAAATTTTTGAAACGCAGACGATGAGGGAATTTCCCGTTTTGTCTGCGAAATGATTCCGGCCGTAACTGTTTGTTCAAGTCCGAACGGCGATCCAACCGCGAGCACCCAGTCTCCGATATTGATCGAATCGGAATCTCCAAATTCCAAATACGGAAGATCTTTTTCTGATTCTATTTTTAGGATCGCAAGATCAGTCTGATCATCTCCGCCTACGATCTTTGCGGAGAATTCCTCGCCTGACTGAAGACGGACAGTGATTCTCGCGGAATCTTCGACGACATGATAATTCGTCAAAATATAGCCGCGCTTATCTACAATAAACCCGCTGCCAACCGCTGAACTCGGTCTTCGCGGAAGACTTCTCCGAAAATAGTCTAAAATATCGTCATTTTCGCCGGCCGGTTCTTTACCGCGAACGCTTACGTCCGGCATTTTACCTTTAGTATCAATATTTACAACTGCAGCTTCGACAAGTTTTGCAACTTCGGCAAATGATGCGGAAAGTTGTTCCGGAGAAGTTTTTGCGCTTTTTGTTTTCTGAAAAGTATCAGGAGTCTGCGCATATCCGGTTCCCGTATACATAAATAGTGCAATAAGAAATAATGTTAACTTCGACAACGTACTACTATTGCTAAAATTCGATCCATTTTCCTTACGTCCAGAAATCAAATACATATTACTCTCCTAATTAAATTAACTACTCCGCACTCGGCGCGTCTATCGAGTATAAATTGCGAAGGTGTAATTGACAATAAAATTTTCGCCCTGCGATTGCATATCTTGTCAATAATACTCATGCTTCCATCGAAAGCATTACTTTTAGCGCACCTTTTTTTGACGCCTCATTTACCGCACGAATACCGTCTGAGATCGGAAATTCATCGGAGATCAAGTCGTTGACGTCGAAGATCCTTTGCCTTAATAGGTCTAAAGCGGGCGAAAATATTCCGCATCTTGAACCGATGATCGTGATTTCATCAACAACCACTCGCCACGCTTCCCATCTCGGTTTGCCGTGGAACGTCGATTTTAAAACTAACTTCCCTCTTGGTTTTAATAGATCAAGCGCAGTTTCAAACCCGCTTTCCGATCCGCTGGCTTCTATCACAACATCAAAATTGCGTCCTAATTTGGGTGCGTTTTCAAGGAGAACTCCCTCCACATTTCCTTTTTCAGCGATCTTTAATTTACTTTGATGTTTGCCGATCAAAAAAAGTTCTTCGCTTTTTGTGCCGAGGCTCCAGGCGCACAAGATCCCGAGCTTCCCGTCGCCGATCACGGCGATCTTTGTTCCGGGCTTGATATCGACTTGCTCCGTGATCCCATAAGCGGCGGCTAGTGGTTCTGCGAAGATCGCTTCATCATTTGAGACTTCATCGGGGACTTCCAAAATATTTCTCGCAGGCAAGGTCAAAAACTCTGCGTGACAGCCGTCCCGACCTAGAATTCCTAGAACTGTGCGTTTTTCGCAATGACCTGAATCCCGCCTCTTGCACAGCTCGCAAATGCCGCAGCCGACGTTTATTTCGCCAACGACACGTTTCCCAACCATTTCAGGCGCATCTTTTGATTCCTCTACTACACCGACAAACTCATGTCCGATCGTTCCTTCAAACCCGGCATAGCCCTTTACGATCTCAATATCCGTATTACAGATACCGGATCTTAGGACCCTGATCAAAGCTTCACCCTCTGCTTCGGGAACCGGAACGTCGGATAGTTGTAAGTTTTTATTCTCTAATCTTAATGCTTTCATTATCCTAAATTGTAAAATCTAACCGAAAAAAAATCTATTTGTCTCCACTCGTATACCAATAAGCCCACGCAATTATCACAAACTGCAGCGGCAAACGCAGGTAGATCAAAAACGGGCGAATATCGGCGAATTTTTCAGGGTTCATCGCCATGTAAATATTTGCAGGAAACACAGCGATCAAAAGTGCTATTAGTCCCCATGCGCCAAGTCTCTGGGTTTTCGGGACCAGAAGCATAATTCCCAGAATAATTTCGATTACGCCGCTGAGATAAACAAGAAACAAATGCCACGGAAGATACGGCGGCATAATGTTCAGATAGAATTTTGGATTGATAAAGTGATTGGTCCCAGCGAAAACGAATGCTATCCCGAGAACCCACTTTAGAATATATTGTGCAGTATGCATTGGAATTATTTTGTGATAAATTATTCTTATACTTAAGTTAATTATCCGGAACAAATAAACTATGAATTTTGAATTAAACGAAGAACAAGAACAAATAAAATATAGCGTGCGGGAATTCGCCGAAAGCGAGATCAAACCAAACGTCATGGAATGGGATGAATCGCAGCACTTTTTTGATGAACTTCGTCCGCAGCTCGCCGAACTCGGACTTCTCGGAGTCCTTTTTCCCGAAGAATACGGCGGATCGGGAATGGGCTATGTAGAATACTCTACCATTATTGAAGAACTTGGGCGTGTTTGCGGGTCGGTTGGTTTATCGGTAGCAGCGCACAATTCACTTTGCTCAAATCATATTTTCACATTCGGTACCGAAGAACAAAAACAAAAATATTTAGTTCCACTGGCAAAAGGTGAAAGCTGGGGCGCATGGGGTTTAACGGAAGCGCAGGCAGGTTCTGACGCCTCAGGTACTAGGACAAATGCGATCAGCGAAAACGGTCATTTCACAGTAAACGGATCAAAGAATTTCATTACTCATGCGATTTCCTGTAACACGCTTGTTGCGGTTGCGGTTACAGATAAAGAAAAGGGCAATAAAGGCATCTCGGCTTTTATCTTTGATAAATCGATGGAAGGGTTCCGTTCAGATCACAAGGAAAATAAGACAGGAATGCGCGCCTCCGAGACGGCGTCAGTTGTCTTTGAAGACTGTAAAGTTCCAAAAGAAAATCTTCTTGGAAACGAAGGCGAAGGATTTCTTCAAGCGATGAAAATTCTCGATGGCGGAAGAATTTCAATTGCGTCATTGTCGGTTGGAATTGCCCAGGGCGCCTACGAAGCAGCCGTTAAATACGCCAAGGAAAGGCAGCAATTCGGACGTCCGATCGCGGAATTCCAGGCGATACAGTTTAAGCTTGCTGACATGGCGACCCAGATCGAGGCGGCAAGATTATTAACGCTTCAGGCGGCATTTCTAAAAGACAACGATAAGCGCGTTACAAAACAATCCGCAATGGCAAAAGTTTACGCTTCTGAAGTTGCCGTCAGAGTTTCTGAAGAATCGGTGCAGATCCACGGCGGTTACGGCTATACAAAAGATTATCCGGCGGAAAAATTCTGGCGTGATTCAAAACTATGTACGATCGGCGAAGGAACAAGCGAAATACAAAGATTGGTGATCGCAAAACAATTGCTGAGAAGCTAGTAAGTTATCAAATTTCAATCTGTACTAAAGGTCAAACACTCAATAAATGAGCACCCAAATATTTCAAGTATTTGCGTGCTTTTTTATCATTTTGATCCTTAGCTTTTCATTTCACGGAATCGATCAAATGCTTACTCAACATAATCCGATACCCATTTAAGATATTTCTCTGAAACTTTTTCCGCCTCGATCGCGATGATCTCGGGCAGATCATAACTATGATTCTCAAGAATATATTTTTCGAGCTCAGCAAACTTATTTTCCAATGTCTTTATCAGGATCAGATGCTCATGCTCATGTTTAACTTCTTCATCCCAAAAATAGAAAGACTTCATCTTCGGCAATACCTGAACACACGCCGCAAGTTTTGCTTCAACGATCTTTTTTGCGAGATTTTCGGCTTCGAGTTCGGTTTGTGTTGTAGCAAATACAATGATCATAGCTAATCCATATTCCCTTTAAAATAAAATTGAGTTGACCGTATCAGAAATTTAGCCAACTCAAAAACCAAAAACCTTCAAAAACTATTTCTTCATCAGATCAGCGTACTGTCCGCTGTCAACCCATTCAAGGATCTCCGCCACACGCCATACAGGAAACGGATGAGATTGGCCCGCATTGATAATATCCGCCCAGAATTTATCGAGTTTATTCTCATCATAGTTCTTCTTAAACTCGCGCCCTTGTTCTAAAAATTCGTCGTAATCGATCTTCGAAGCCATTGTTCCGCCGCCGAGCTGCATCATCGTTCTGCCGACCGCATGCGGATTTTGTGTAACCAAAAGCGCTGCTCTATCACACGAAAGTTCGGCTCGTCTGGCCCACGCAAGAAGTGCGCTTGAAATACCCGCCGAGATCAGAAATTTAATTATCTCCGAACCCGGAACAACCATCAGCGTTCCTTTTGTGATCGCTTCGATCAATCGCGCCGCCGTCAAATAAAGAACGTGTTCTGCGTGTATATGACCGACTTCATGTGAAATAACGGCGAGCGTTTCTTCATCGTCGAGCCTTTCAAGCAGCCCTGAATGAAGTACGATAACGTGTTTTTCGACACCGGTAGTAAATGCATTGACGATCGGATTTTGCTGGATATACATATCAGGCATATCGACTCCGAGCGTCGTGCAGGCGATCTGAAGTTTTGCGTGGAGGTCGGGGCATTGCTTTGGCGTCACCTTGACCGCGCTGGCCATAAAAGCAACGCGGATCGCCGATTCACCCGTCCACGCGAGCAGTTTCTTGAGCGCCGAATCGACGCCCGGGATCGCCTTTAGCGCGGCAAGCGCCTTGGCGTCCGCCGGGTGGATATAGTCGTTTTTGTGCA
>JBGTEI010000448.1:0-5790 GCA_041747875.1 Pyrinomonadaceae bacterium
TCACGGGTACTGAAAATGTAATGATGGCGGCAGTTTTAGCGCGCGGCACGACGACAATTCACAATGCCGCCTGCGAACCCGAGATCGAAGACCTTGCCGAACTCCTCAATAAAATGGGCGCCAATATAACCGGTGCCGGTACTCCGATCATGATTATTGAAGGCGTCGAAGAACTCGGCGGAGCTGAGCATACGATCATTGCGGATCGCATTGAAACCGGCACTTTTATCGTCGCAGCGGCGATCACAGATGGAGATCTGACGATCGAAAAATGCCAGCCAAAACATCTTGTTGCGGTTATTGAAAAACTGCGCGAAGCCGGTGTGGATATCGAAGAAATTGATGAAACGACGCTTCGGGTTCGCCGTTCGGCAAGCGGATTGATAGCCAAAGACGTCACCACCGAACCGCACCCTGAGTTTCCAACCGATATGCAGGCACAATATATGACGCTTATGACACAAGCCGAAGGCACATCGGTCGTCACCGAAACGATCTTTGAGAATCGGTTTATGCACGTCGCGGAACTTTACCGAATGGGAGCGGATATTGAGATCGACGGCAATCATGCAACAGTAAAAGGAAAGACAAATTTAACCGGCGCAAAAGTTCTGGCGTCTGATCTAAGGGCTTCGGCGTCGCTGGTTTTAGCCGGTCTCGCGGCCGAAGGTGAAACGATGATCGACCGCGTTTATCACATCGACCGGGGTTACGAAACGATCGTTAAGAAGATCTCTTCGATCGGCGGAAATATTGAGCGGATCAAGGTTGAGCTGTCGATGTCGGCGGAAAATGGTGACTAGCAGAAACTGGAATCGACCATGACCCCGGAAAAGATAGGAATGTTTCCCGCAAAGGCGCAAAGGAAGAAACAAGGTAGGAGACAAAATTTCAATGCCGGAATGGATTTAAGTTTTTCTGTTTCAACCCTCTTTTTCCGACTTTTTCTTCCCTTTGCGCCTTTGCGGGAACCTGTTTTCCCTATCAGCCTCTATTACTATTGGATTTCTCCTTTCTATTCCGTCATCTCCGCCCAGATCTTATTGTTATGCGTTTCCGGGAGCAGCCACATTCCAACAACAAATGTAATCGACGCAATTATCATCGGATACCAGAGTCCGGCGTAAATATTTCCCGTATATGCGCAGGCGATCAAACCGATCGTCGGCAGAAGTCCTCCAAAAACCCCATTTCCAATATGATACGGCAAAGAAAGCGATGTATATCGGACCTTCGCCGGAAATGCTTCAACCAGATAAGCAGCGATCGGCGCGTAAACCATCGTCACAAAAACGATCTGCAGAAAAACTAAAAATACGAGCATCATGACATTTGGATCGGCAGCGGTTTCAGTGACCGCAATTCCGGCTGATGTGACCGGGGTCAGCTTATGTTCACCTGTTACAACATCTTTGGTCGATTCGATTGCCGCGACATCATTTCCGGCGTAGTAAACCATTCCCTGATAGATCGGATAATATGCAAGAACGGCAAGTAGGCACCCCGCCATCATGATCTTTTTGCGCCCGATCTTATCCGAAAGCGAACCAAAGAACACAAACAGAGGGCTCGCGAGTATGATCGCGATCGCAATAATATAGGCTGCGGTTTGGCGTTCGATCTTAAGTACCGACTGCATATAAAACAATGCGTAAAATTGTCCGGTGTACCAAACAACACCCTGACCGGCGGTTGCGCCAAATAGAGAGATCAGAACACGCCTGCGATTTTCAGGGTTCTTAAACGCATCGACAAGCGGTTTTGTCGATGCCATTCCCGTTGACTTAATATGTTGAAAGATCGGCGATTCCTTCATCTGAAGCCGGATATACAGAGACATGCCGACAAGGAAGATCGAAAGCAAAAACGGAACGCGCCAACCCCACGAGGAAAACGCTTCAGGAGACATCATCCGCTGAATGATCAGTATCACAGCAAGAGAGATCAGCAATCCAAGCGATGCCGTGATTTGTATAAAACTTGTGTAAAACCCGCGGCGATTGTCCGGGACGTGTTCGGCGACGTAAACCGCGGCTCCCCCGTATTCGCCGCCTAGCGCAAGCCCCTGAAGTACGCGGATCAGTATCAACGCTATCGGCGCTGCCATTCCGATAGTTTCATATGTAGGCAAAAATCCGACGGCGGCGGTCGCACCGCCCATCAAAAGAAGCGTTACTAAAAAAGCAAACTTCCGCCCGACCAGATCGCCGATCCGCCCAAAAAACAATGCCCCAAAAGGCCGGACAATAAATCCAACCGCAAATGTTGAAAGATAAGCGATCAGCGCAAGCGTGTCGTTTCCTTTTGGATAAAAGAGTGGCGAAATTACCGCCGCAAGGCTTCCAAAAATGTAAAAGTCATACCACTCGATCACGGTTCCGGCGCTCGACGCACCAATAACCTGCCAGATCTTGCCTTTTGAAATATCTTCGCTTTGTGCGGGCGCAATAATACCGGGCGAATTTTCCATCCAAACGGTTCCTCGTGTTTTGTGTATCTTTGAAAAGCTTGAAAAAGAATATAGCAAGTAACACGTTAGTTTACGAATAATTCCAGGGAATACCGGCAATTCGAACGCGCCAAATATTGAAATTGTTTATACTTTTTTATTGTGGTCGATTTAGCGGAGAACCCTAAACATGCACTTTCCAAATACCTTTCGCGCGTTGAACAACCGAAACTTTCAGTTGTTCTTTGCCGGACAATTTGTTTCACTCACCGGAACCTGGATGCAGTCTGTCGCTCAAAGCTGGTTGGTATACCGCCTAACGGGTTCGGTCGTCTTACTCGGGTTGATCGGATTTTCCTCGCAAATACCTGTGTTTCTGCTGGCGGCTTTTGGCGGAGTTGCCGCCGACAGATATGATCGGCGGAAAATTCTTGTTTTCACACAAACGGCGGCGATGATCACCGCATTTGTTTTAGCGATCCTAACTTTGACGGGAAATATTGAAGTTTGGCATCTCTTTGTCATCGCGGTTTGTTTCGGGATCGCAAACGCTTTTGATATTCCTACGCGCCAGGCATTTGTACCCGATATGGTTCCAAGGGAAGACCTGCTCAATGCGATAGCGCTCAATTCTTCGATGTTTAACGGCGCTCGGATAATAGGACCGGCAATTGCGGGACTTCTGATAGCGCTTGTCGGCGAAGGCTGGTGCTTTTTTGGAAATGCCGTCAGTTATGTTGCGGTCATCACCGGCATACTGCTGATGAAGATAACGCCCGTCATACGCGAGAGAAAAGGTTCGACCTTTGCAAATATTGCCGAAGGATTTTCGTTTGTTGCAAAAAGTGCACCGATTCGCGGACTGCTGTTATTGCTCGGTTTGGTGAGTTTAATGGGAATGCCGTATGCGGTTTTGATGCCGATATTTGCAGATAAAATTCTCGGCGGCAGTTCCGATACACTTGGATATTTGATGGGAGCGAGTGGCCTCGGAGCGCTCGTTGCCGCATTGATCCTCGCGTCGAGAAAGGAAGTTTTTGGCCTCGGACGCTGGGTGGCGATCGCATCGGGCTCGCTTGGGGTAAGCTTGATCCTCTTTTCATTTTCAAACGTTATGTGGCTCTCGCTGCTGCTTCTCATCCCGGTTGGTTTTTCGATGATGACGCAAATGTCTTCGTCAAATACACTGATCCAGGCAATGGCTCCGGACGAAATTCGCGGAAGGGTGATGAGTGTATATTCGATGATGTTTATGGGAATGGCTCCACTCGGCGCGCTACTTGCGGGTTTTCTTGCGGGGATATTCGGGGCGCAATACACCGTCGCAATCGGCGGCGCAGTCTGCATTCTGGGATCGATCGTTTTTAGTTTATATCTGCCGAATCTACGAGATGAAGGCCAAAGAATGGTCATTGCACTTCAAATGACGGCCGGAGTTCCGGCATCAAAAGCGAGTTTCCAACCGCCAAATTATGATAACGGGAATGAATCGCGATCAAAGGAATAGTCTTAGCTGATAAATCATCGCGGATCATTTCACCTAATAATCGCAACGTGATTTCTCACATGTTTCAACTCAAGCTATAATCTCTCTTTTACAAAACTTAGGAGAGATCTGATTTGCAACACGAACTAATATTAATTCTCGATTTCGGCTCACAATATACTCAATTGATCGCAAGACGCGTCCGCGAACAAGGCGTCTACTGCGAGATCCACCCGTTTCATTTATCGCTAGAAAAGATCGCTGAGATGAACCCTAAGGGGATCATTCTTTCAGGCGGACCGGCAAGTGTAAAAGACGTTGATGCGCCGCGCGTTGACAAAGATTTCTACGATAAATTAAAGGTTCCGCTTTTTGGCATTTGTTACGGAATGCAGCTCATCGCGATAGATCTTGGAGGAACATCAGAACCCGCCAATGAACGCGAATATGGTCACGCCCGTCTAAAGCGGCTGAGCGGAAAGACCGAGCTTTTTACCGATCTAACCGAGGAACTGGACGTTTGGATGAGCCACGGAGATCACGTCACAGAAGTGCCGGAAGGCTTTCACAAAACAGCGACGACCGGAAATGTTATCACGGCGATCGAAAACCCCGAAAAAAGGATCTTTGGGGTTCAATTTCATCCGGAAGTTTCACACACACCAAAGGGCGATGAGATCCTCCATAATTTCTTGTTCGACGTTTGCGGATGTACGGGCGATTGGACGCCAAAACAATTTATCGAGGAAGAGATCGAAAAGATCCGTAAAACGGTCGGGAAGACCGGCAAAGTAGTTTGCGGACTTTCAGGCGGTGTTGATTCAACCGTTGCAGCGGTACTCGTTCATGAAGCGATCGGCGACCGGCAAACTTGTATCTTTGTCAATAACGGCTTGCTTCGTCATCGCGAATTTGGAGACACGCTAAAGCTTTATGAAAACAAATTAAAGCTCAATGTGATCGGTGTCGACGCGACCGAACTTTTTCACAAGAAACTAAAAGGAGTGACCGACCCGGAAAAAAAACGCAAAATTATCGGCAAGAATTTTATCGATGTCTTCGACGAAGAATCGAAGAAGATCGGCGGCGTAGATTTTCTTGTGCAGGGAACGCTCTATCCCGATGTGATCGAATCTGTTTCGCTCCGCGGAAGTTCGGTGACAATAAAGTCGCACCACAATGTAGGCGGTCTTCCAAAGAAAATGAATCTCAAGCTGATCGAACCGCTTCGCGAATTGTTTAAAGATGAAGTGCGCCTGATCGGAAAAGATCTTGAAATTCCCGATGAGATCTTAACGCGTCATCCATTCCCGGGTCCCGGGCTCGCTGTCAGAATTCTTGGTGATATAACGGCTGAAAAGGTCGAACTCCTTCAGAAAGTTGACCGTATCTTCATTCAAGAACTTAAGCAGCACGATCTTTATAACGAAACCTGGCAGGCATTTGCCGTGTTGCTGCCAGTTCAATCTGTCGGTGTGATGGGTGATTTCAGGACATATGAGAAGACGATCGCGCTTCGTGCGATCACTTCTATCGACGGTATGACAGCCGACTGGGCACGGCTTCCGCACGAATTTCTTGCAAAAGTTTCATCCAAGATCACTTCCGAAGTCCGGGGCGTAAATCGTGTCGTATATGATATTTCATCAAAACCGCCAAGCACGATCGAGTGGGAATAGGTTCTTGTATTTTTTTCGATTAAAGTAATTTCCTTGATTTTTGTAAGACTTCTTCTAGCACCGATGCAGGCAACTTTACAATCAACGTCGCATTTCGAGCTCGCCAATCGATACTTTTGATTTGATCGGATAAAATTACGCCGCTAATTTTTTTGTTGACAGGGATCTTAACCTCA
>JBGTEI010000449.1:0-6201 GCA_041747875.1 Pyrinomonadaceae bacterium
CTTTGTTTTATTAAAAACAAGAAGCGACCACCGTCATGAGTTCGGTGATTCCCGCCCATAAATATTCAACTACATTTTGATCCATCATAATTATTATCTTCCTTTCCAGTTTTTAATTTCCGGCTCGTGACCCGACGTCAAAGAGATCGAGCGTTGCCCGATTGTAAACACGCCGGAGCGTAAGCAGTTCGGTCGAATCCTTATCTTCAAACCGAAGCAGAACGATCAGCTTTTTGCCGCCGTCAGCGAGAGAATATGATTCCTTCAGCGTGTTGCCGAGCGGACTCACAATTTCGACGTTTAATACTCCGTCTTCATTCTTTGCGCTGACCTTGCTTTCGGCCCCATCTGGAATTTTTCGGACGTGGATGATGCCGTCTGTCAAATCCGTTCTTGTGACAACGAAATCGGCAAACCCTTCATTTATCGTTATCGTCTTGCTGTCGCCTGCTAAAATTAGCGATTCGGGCGGCATTACGGAAACTGAGATCGGCGGCGAAGTTGAATTTTCACCGGTCACTTGCGACTTCTGATCGCGGATCGCCGCTTCTAGTTTTAAAAGCGTGTCGTCAGATTCCTTCGGGTCAATTCTCCAGGCTCCTGTAATCTTATTTCCCGAAAGCTGATTTAGTATGTTTGTTTTGTCCTGCACGATCTGGGCACCGGCAAGGGTTGCGAATAAAAATAGAAATACGGGTATAAATGCGAGTCTGGACTGATACTTCATTGAATCTCATCGATTGCTATTGAATAAAATTTAGTTGTTTTCAAACTATGCGTATAAGACGAGGCGAAAACTATACGGGTCGTCAAGATTCGGTAAAGTTGAGTAAAGAACCGTAAGGTCTTAAAGTTGAATTGAAACATGTACCATTTTAAAAGACGACAGCGTTGAATATCCGAAAACTTTCGGCTTACGTTTTGCGTAAGAGTTTCAACACGCTTTTTGTCCTATCTAAAAAAGATTAACGGGGAATTCTTGAAACTAATGAGATCAACGTATTTACTGAAAGCCGCAACGCTTTCGCTGCTGCTTTTTGCGTTCGCCGGTTCCGGTTTAGGTCAAAAGACCGGAGCGAAAAACGCTAAGAATTCTTCGGTTATCGAGCAGAGGAATGTTCGCGCGCAGATGGAATTTCTGGCGAGTGATGCGATGCAAGGCCGGGGAAGCGGAACGCAGTTTGAATGGATCACGGGTCAGTACTTTGCTTCTCAAATGAGGCAGTTTGGGATCGAACCGGCTGGAGAAAAGGATCCTTCGGGAAACACAAGCTATATTCAAACCGTCAATATTGTTCGAAACAGTTTTGCGGAAGCTCCAAAATTAACTTACTCAAACTCCGGATCTACCGTCAGTCTCGAACACGGAAAAAAGATGGTCGTGTTTCGAATGAATACCGGAAAAATAAGCGGAAAGCTTCAGAAATTATCGATCGGTCAAAAACCGGAGTCAGGGACGATTGTGTTTGCCGAAATGAAAGACGGTGACGACGAGGCGAAATTCTCCGATCTTGTTTCCGGGTTGTTTACCAGCGATGCGTCAGCGGTTTTGATAAAGGCAACCGAGGAAACAAAAAGAAACTGGAATCGCTTTGGATCACGAAATCCGTCATTTTCAACGACGTCCGGAAATGCGGACAGTTCGCCGGCATTTATTGTTCTGGACGAAGAATCCGCGGTTGCGCTGGGCAAAGTCGGTGACGGAACCGAAATTGAGATCGGCGGGAAGCTCAGCGATCCGGAAGTTCGCAGTACCTGGAACGCGGTTGGAATGATAAAAGGCATCGATCCGAAACTTGGTTCGGAGGTGATCGTGCTTTCTGCACATATGGATCACTTAGGTGTAAGAGAAAATGCTCCCGGTGAAGACAAGATCTTTAACGGTGCGGATGACGATGCATCCGGATGTGTTGCGGTGATCGAATTGGCGCGCGTATTGGCAGGCGGAAAGCGGCCGAAGCGAACGGTTTACTTTGTATTTTTTGGAAGTGAAGAAGCGGGCGGATACGGCGCGAGATATTTTGTCAGCACACTACAGTTTCCAAAAGAAAAAATCGTGGCAAATCTGCAGTTTGAAATGATCGGCCGGCCGGATGAAAAGGTAGCTGCCGATGAACTTTGGCTGACAGGATATGAACGCTCGAATCTTGGTGCAGAGCTTGCGAAACAAGGTGCAAAACTCGTAAATGACCCGCATCCCGATCAAAATTTCTTTCAGCGTTCGGATAATTACACACTTGCCCGGCAGGGAATAATTGCCCATACGGTTTCGAGTTTTGGTTTGCATACCGATTATCATCAAGCGAGCGACGAGATCAAAACGATAAATTTTGACCATATGACAAATTCGATAAATTCGATGGTAAAGCCGATCGAATGGCTGATAAATTCAAACTTTGTCCCGGTTTGGTATGAAGGGAAGCGGCCGTAAGAGCGGATCGCACTTCAATATATTAAGGGGTTTTACGGGCAATTTGCCGGAACCGTCAAATTCGCGAAATGTATGTGTGTTTTTAGTCGATGAAACCGACGAAATACTTGTAGGGCGCGGCACATGCCGTGGGAATGTTTCAGACCATTTTACTAAGTGGTTGAAAACCACGATATACGATGTTCGCAAAACACTATTGAATTTATTGCCGGATTTCAAAATTGGCCGATTAGTAATACACTGTCTAAAAAATAGTTAGAAAACCCAGGAGACGAATTTGATGAAACGAATTTTCTTGGCTGTTTTATTGTCTTTTGCAACTGCAGTCTTTGTACTTGCCCAAGACACTAGCCCTACACTTTTCCGCGAACCAACGACAAGTAAAACACACATCGTTTTCGCATATGGCGGCGATCTCTGGTCCGTAGCTCGAACCGGCGGAGACGCAGTTCGTTTAACTTCAGGAGTCGGAGTCGAAAGCGGTCCGTATTTTTCGCCAGACGGGAAATGGATAGCATTTACCGGAGAATACGACGGAAACACCGATGTCTATTTGGTCGCGGCGACCGGAGGAGTTCCAAAAAGACTTACATTTCATCCTTCCGCGGATCAGGCATCGGGTTGGACCCCTGATGGGAAAAGTGTTTTATTCTCATCATCGAGAACCAGCAGTTCGAATTATGCGCGTCTCTATACGCTGAACGTCAGCGGTGAAGGAATGCCGGTTGAAATCCCGCTTCCGATGGCCGCACGCGGATCGATCTCCACCGACGGAAAACGAATTGCATACGAACCGCTTTCGCAATGGCAGCCGGATTGGAAGTATTACAAAGGCGGGCAAACTCAGCCGATCTGGATCGCAGATCTTTCAAATTCATCTATCGAAAAGCTTCCGCGCAATAACTCAAACGATAAGCATCCGATGTGGGTCGGAGATAAGGTTTATTTCCTTTCAGATCGTGACAACGGGATCGTAACGCTTTTTTCGTTTGATACAAAATCGAAAAATGTTGAGAAAGTTGTAAACAATGACGGACTCGATATCAAGAACGCTTCATCAAATGGCGACTCAATTGTTTACGAACAGTTCGGAACCATTTTTACAATTCAGGCGGGTTCGACGTCTCCGTCAAAAGTAAATATCAGAGTTGCGGGTGATTTTCCGGGTGTTCGTCCGCGATTTGAAAACGTTGGAAACAGGATCTCAAATGCGGCGGTTTCGCCGACCGGCGTCCGCGCAGTTTTTGAAGCCCGCGGCGAGATAATTTCTGCAACGGCCGATAAAGGCGATTCGCGGAATCTGACAAATACGACCGGTGTGATGGAGCGCGATCCGGCTTGGTCACCGGATGGGAAATGGATCGCTTATTTCTCGGACGAATCGGGAGAATATATGCTTCATCTCCGTGATCAAACCGGGATGGGCGAAGTCAGAAAGATATCGCTTGGCGATGCGCCGGGATTTTTTAGTTCACCCGTTTGGTCACCGGACAGTAAAAAATTGGCTTACACCGATAACCATATAAATTTGTGGTATCTGGATGTCGAAACAAAGAAAAATACAAAGGTTGATACAAATCCATACGGAACGTTTGACGATGTATTGGCGCCTTCCTGGTCGCCGGACAGTAAATGGCTGACTTATGTAAAACAGCTTGATAATCGTCTCCGGGCAGTTTTTCTATATTCGGTCGATTCCAAAAAACCAAATCAGATCACCGATGGCTTTGGCGATGCGCGTTATGTCGCTTTTGATAAGAGCGGAAAATATATTTTCTTTACAGCAAGTACGGACGTTGGTCCGACAATAAGTTTTGCAGATCTTTCGGGGATCGCGCATCAGACCTCGCGAAACGTCTATGCGGTTGTGCTGAGAAATGATATTCCCTCGCCGATCGCTCCCGAAAGCGACGAAGAAAAGATCAAACCCGAAACTCCTGGAAAACCCGAAGCGACTCCGACGCCTGCTCCGGAAGCCGAAAAGACACCTGAAGACACCCCGGATGATAAAGCCAAAGACGCCGTTAAAGAACCGGAAAAGGACGCGTCAAAACCGAAAGAACCGGGCGACAAAAAACCGGAAGTGACCCGTATCGATCTCGACGGTATCGATCAGAGAATGATCACAATTCCGCAGATCCGAAATGGAAACTATAGCGGAATATTTGCCGGAAAGGCGGGCACGCTTTATGTTTTGGAAATTCCCGCCGGACCGCAAACCGGACCGTTTGGACAAACGCTTCACAAGTTTGATCTTGAGAAGCGCAAGTTTGAAAAAGAGAAAGATGGAATTCAGGCTTTTGTAGTATCGGCCGATGGCGGCAAAATGCTTTACCGTCAGGGACAATCGTGGAATTTGGTTTCAACGTCTGCACCAACACCTCCCGGCGAGGGACGCGTGAAAACAACCGACATGGAAGTTCGCGTCGATCCGCGTGCCGAGTGGAAACAGATGTTCAACGAGATCTGGCGTGGTGAACGTGATTTCTTCTACGATCCCGGAATCCACGGACTTGATATCGAAAAGGCGAAAAAACTATACGCTCCGTATTTGGGCGCGATCGCTCATCGCGAGGATCTGAATTATCTTTTCCGGGAAATGCTCAATCAAATAAGCATCGGGCATATGTTTATCGGCGGCGGTGATCAGGATCGTCCGCGAAGGATCTCAGGCGGTTTGCTTGGTGCGGATTATGTGATCGAAAAAGGGCGTTACCGCTTTAAGCGCGTTTATGACGGCGAGAACTGGAATCCGGGTCTCCGTGCGCCGCTTACAGCACCCGGAATAAATGCAAAGGACGGCGAGTATCTGCTCGCAGTCGGCGGAAGAGATCTCAAAGCGACCGGCAATTTGTACGAGTATTTTGAAAATACGGCGGGCAAACAGATCGTCATCAAGATCGGGCCAAATCCGGATGGAAAAGGATCGAGAGAAGTTACGGTCGTTCCGGTTTCAAGTGAGAACGGTTTGAGAAATCTCGCCTGGATCGAAGGAAACCGGCGCAAGGTAAATGAGCTGAGCGGCGGAAAACTTGGCTATGTCTATATTCCGAATACGGGCGGCGGCGGATATACGAGCTTTAACAGGTATTTCTTCGCCCAAACGGATAAACAAGGTGCGGTGATCGACGAGAGATTTAACGGCGGCGGTTCGCTTGCGGATTACGTGGTTGACTATTTGAGCCGTGATCAGCTTGCCATGATCGCGTTCCGCGACGGGAAAGACTGGAATGTTCCGGCGGGTGCGATCTACGGTCCAAAAGTGATGCTTATCAATGAACTTGCGGGTTCGGGTGGTGATGCAATGCCGTGGTTCTTTAAGAAACGGGGCGTCGGACCTTTGATCGGAAAGAGAACATGGGGCGGATTGGTTGCCGCATTTGGTATTCCGACGCTGATGGACGGCGGCGGTGTCCGAGCGCCAAATGGTGCGGTTTACGGACTCGGCGGAGAATGGGAAGTTGAGAACGTCGGTGTTGCGCCGGATATCGAGGTCGAATTTGACCCGGCCGTGTGGCGCTCAGGACGCGATCCGCAGCTCGAAAAGGCCGTCGAATGGCTGCTCGAAGATCTCAAGAAAAATCCGCCGAAGACATACAAGCGCCCGGATTATCCCGATTATCACAAAGGACGAAAACTCGGTAAACAATAGGTATTTGGCTAGCTGCTAAAACTAATTCTGGAAGAATAGTTGTTCTTATAACTTGCCACTAGCTTGAGCTGGTGGAGCATGTTTGAAATCTCAAAAGGCTTTAGCCGTATAACTAATA
>JBGTEI010000450.1:0-9190 GCA_041747875.1 Pyrinomonadaceae bacterium
TCGAGTTGTTTTCGGCGACTACTTGAAGAATAACAGTTCCGACATTTGTGATCTGCGGTGTTACTGCAAGTCTCAATGGAACAGGAACATACTCGGTCGTTGCTACAACAGCCCCTCCGCCGTTTGCTCCACCTGGCTGTACGGTAACAACTGGAATTTGCTGTCCGCTTTCGATCTCAGCCGGTCGATTGTTAAGAGTTGTAACACGCGGAGTCGCGATCGTTTTAACGTTTCCTTTCTGCTCTCCTGCCGTCAGAAGCGCATTGATCCTTGCAGTTCCAAATACTCCGGTCGTTAAGCCGATTATCGTATTTGCTACACCACCAAGATTTCCATTTGGTTCAGGAAATGAGAAGCCCGCTCCGGGATTGTTTCCGTTCGCGTTTCCGGTTGTCGCACCATTATTTGCAGCACCCGGCAATGTTGAAAGAATACCACCAGCACCACGTGTCGTGTCGGTCAAGACAGCTGAAAGCTGGAAGCCGAGATCGCGACTAAACGAACGGGTTGCAACTACGATCCTTGCTTCGATCTCAACCTGCGGAGCTGGTTGGTCTAGATAGAAAACGAGTTGACGAAGAGCTTCGATGTTCTCTTTAACATCTGTAATTATCAGTGTGTTGCTTCGACCATCTACTTCGATCGCTCCGCGCCTGGATAAGCGTCGCTTTACGATACCCAAGATCCCTTGATCTGCACTTCCTCCGCCGGATGCACCTGAATTTGCGCCGCCGCCGCTTGTTGATCCGCCGACAAAACCGCTTGAGCTTCCGCCCTCAGCGCTAAGCGTATTAGAAGCACGTGCATAATTTAATCTAACGAATTCAGTGTATAGCTGTGATGTATCTAATTGATTCTCACGCGCTTTTTTTGCAACTTCACCTTCTTCAGCAAGGACTTTCGCTGCAGCTATTCGAAGGATCGGTCCGTTTACCTGCACTCCCAGTTCTTGAGATTGAAGGATCGAATCAAGAGCGGTATTCCAGGGGACACTGTTTACATTAATGGTTATCGGAACCGCAGCAACCGATTTGTCGATCACAAAGTTGATTCCGTATTGTTCTGTAATGTAGTTCAAAATATCTCGAACGTCAGCGTTTACTACGTTCAAATTGATCGGCTCACCTGTGAATCCTGGTTCGCCGTACATTTTCCCTTGATTTGAAGGGGCCACGTCCTGTGCGATGATCGCCAGTGCCAGACAGCTGATTATTACTAAGGCAAGTAAGGCTTTTGAGCCGATTTTGCCTGTCTTCTTAAGAAAAGTCATGTTTCTTACCTCTCAAAGTTATCTCTCAGGTTTGAAAAAGAGATGGGTTAAATAAAAGTGTTGGTGTTTGAAATATCGAGCGCCGGAAATGCTTTGCGCCCAACAAAATGATTAATTCTAGTTTTTCTTAGCTACTTTTGTACGCTTTTTACTGCTGGAGGATTTCTTATCCGATTTGCCCTTTTTGGCAGAATCTTTTGGATCGTCATCCGGTTTCTTTGTCATTTCATCCAGAGGTGAAATGATCGGATCGTTGGAGGCACCTTCCGAAGCTTCCTTACTCGCCTTTCGGGCGGATTCAGCTTTTGGTGAGTACGTTTCGGCAGGAGCGGTTCCCTGGATCGTTTGTTGATCGGAGTACTTGCGAAGTGCTTTATTTTCGACCGTTGAAACAAACTTTCCCGTGCTCCATTTTTCAACTTTTCGGAAAATCAGACGATTTTCCTCTACGGCTACGAGTTGTCCGTCAAAGAATTTCTCACCGGGATATATCGTATAAGAGAGATTGATAGGTTCAGCTTTTACGATCGCTGCATAACCTCTGGGTGTGCGGAAGATCCCGGTTACCGAAAGTTCGTCGAGCAATATGACCGACGTCGGTTTTGGGATCGGCTGTCCGTTCAACGCAGCTTGCTCGCGCACTTGTCTAAAGTAATTAATGCGCGCCTCGGCTGACGGAGCGTCAACAACATGCGGGCCTCGTTTTACGGGCGCCACTGTTACTGCCCCGGGTAACGCACTCGATCCAATCGGTGTCGCACCTCTCGGTACAGAAACAGCATCTTTCTTTTTGTAGACCGGATTCTTTTGAAAAGGATCCCGGGAACTTTGCGCAGACACCTCGAATACGGTTCCGCTAACAAATACTGCTGCCAGTGCCACGAAAGCTAAGCTAAAAATTCTTGTTATTTTTGCGTTGTTCATCATTTTATTCTCTCTATAAGTAATAAGCTCTTATATCCCTAGTTGATGGCTGCTTTAGGTTGCGGTGCTGCTGGAGGCTGAGGCCCAGTTGCAGGTGCTGCTGGCTTCGCTCCATTTGCAGGTGCCGGAGCGCCGGGCTTTCCATCAGCTGGCGGAGGTGGACTGGAAAGATCGTTCAAAGTTTCAGTCGACGCATAATATGCGGTTAACAAGAACTGTGCATGGAGAGTTTTGTTTGCACTTTGACTATCCAGCTGTTTTAAGCTGAAATCCGTGATCGAAACGATCCGGGGCAATTTTGCCATTTTGTCGAAGAAATCTTTCAGATTATTGAAATTACTATCGACTTCGACCTCAACCGGTTTCGCTGTGATGAAATCCTGCTGTGTATCGTCTCTCGGCGAGAAGCGATTCACAATAAGTGCACTTTCACCCGCGGTGTCTTGTAATCCCTGCAATACGTTTGTTATTTCACGTTGTTCAGGCAACAGGACCTTCAACTCGTTATATTCCTGTTCCTTACTCGCAAACAACGAGCGAAACTCATTTATTCTCTGCGTAGCTATTTGCGCCGCTTGGTTTTTCGATTTTAATTGTGCAACTTCCTCGTTGATCGTTTGGACCTCCGCACGTTTACCGCTTGTTATAAAGTAGTAAACCCCTGAATATAAAACTGCTGCGAGACCAACCAAGACTAAAAGCTGCCAATGCCACGCTAATCCTTTGAATTTTTCCATTGTTCGAATTTCCTTTTATTGAAATTTCAGTTTCTGAGTAGAAACGTATCGTAGAGTGCTAGTTATCGTTTTTCTTCGCAACTTTTGGAGTCGCGGTGTTTGCCGGTTGTTCATTTTCGTTGCCCGGAGTCTGGTTTGAAGCGGTTGTACCTTCTTCAGTTTTTCCAGCATTTTCGGGCGTATATGAGCACCGAATCGTAAATTCTATGACCTCGTCTCCGGGGACGTCTACCCCATCAGCCGAAGCGCGCACGCTTTGAATTTCTTTTCGCTGCGTTTCAATACTCAAGTTTGAGAAGAGTCCGGATGAAAATTCCAAACTTCGTCCAAACTGCGTAACCGCGGTTTCATTTGGTGAGCTTCCTTTTATGGTCAGCTGATCACCTTTTTGCTCAACGCTTTCAAGATAAATATCCGGCGCCATTCCAATTCGTTCGCGGAGTGAGATCAAAACTGCACTTGGGCCTGCTTGAGTCGATCGGAGTTTCTTAATAGCTTCGATTCGAAGATCTACATTCTTGATCTTGTCTTCAAGCTCTTTCTGCTCCTTCATGACCTTCTCGAGCTCGGATGCTTTTTTCTTTTGTTCATCACGCTGACGTTCTGCTTCAGCTTTTGCGCGGGTCGTGCTTATGAAATCCCAACCGACGACGGCGCCGAATAACAATAGAACAGCGATACTCATCAAAAGCAGACGAGACGCACGGCTGGAAACTTTCTTCTCAACCGCGACAGAGGCTGCGCCCTGTCGTTCTGTCACTGAATCTAAAAGGTTAATCTTAATCATCTCAATTCCGCTCCTCTTAATGCCAAACCGACAGCAACTGCCATTTCGGGCATGATTTCGCTTAAATAATCCGGATCAAATTTACGTTTATCAACCTTGATCGCTCTGAAAGGATCAAGAGTCTCAACCGGCAATTCGAGTTTTTCAGCAAGGTCTTCGGCTAAACCCGAAAGTTTTGAACCGCCGCCCGAAAGTAAGATCTTCTCAACGTTAATATCTTCGTCTTCCGTCGTAGCACGATAGAAATCAAAAGTTTTTTGAATTTCGATCGCGATCGTTTCCGTAACGTTGCTGATCAATGGCTCGATGCCGGTTTCTTCGGTATCGCTATCCATATCGCCTACGCTGCGTTTAGCTGCCTCGGCTTCTTCGTAACTGTAACCAAGACTTCGCTGCAAAATATCTGTAAATTGACTTCCGCCAACCGTGATGTCACGCGTAAACAAGGAGTTACCACCCTGAACGATGTTTACGTTCATCGTCGATGCTCCAATGTTTAACAAAGTAACGATCTGGGAATCATCCGGTTGGTAGTTAACTTCGTAACAATTTTGCAATGCAAATGTGTCAACGTCGATAACTACCGGGTTCTTACCCGAAAGCTGTACGGCTTGTTTAATATTGTCTAGTCTTTCCTGTTTGCAGGCTGCGATCATTACCTGGATCGCTTCTCTATCTTCAAGCGTAACGTGGTAATCAAGGCTCACCTCGGAGAGGTCGTAAGGAATATGTTCCTCTGCATGCCAATCGATCGATTCTTCCAGCTCTTCGCGACTCATCGACGGTAAAACAATGTTCTTAATGATCACTGAATGGCCGCTGACGCTGGTTATAACGTCGGTTGATTTGATATTATGGGTCCTACATACGTTTTGGATAACTTCCGAAACCGCATTGAGCTCCATAATTTGTCCGTCAACGATCGTATCGTTTGGCAGATTCTCAAAACCGAGATTGACCAAGTTTAATTTGTTTAGTTTTCCGCCAAGCTCAACGATTTTCACCGAGCTTGAACCTATATCTAGACCGAAAACGCCTTTCTTTTTACCGAACAGCATTATTTCTATTTCTCCTCATTGCTTTTAAGCCAATCCGATTTCCGATTTTGCAAGTATTTGATTTTCATAAAACGAGTCGGGATTTTTGATGATTTGAAGGACTATTTTGCCACCTAATTTGGACTGACAGTAAAGACAGGATTTGCTTTTGGACAGGGCAACTGCTAGTTGAATCAAAACTCCCGTTTCGTTTGATAACCCAAAATATGAATCATTGGGTCTTGTGGGCAAGTACTTCTATTTACTTCTAGGTGACGAACCGTTCCAACACGTTTGTGTTGTCACTTAACTAAAGTACATTAGCGATCAAACATTGTCAACAGTTTTTTACATTGTTAAACATCAAAATAACAAAAAAGATTTCAATCTGACTGAAATACCTGTCAGGTTGACTCAATTTCTAGCGTTGCTGGAGTTGAGATCTTACTAAACGGTGAGCATTTCCCAGTAACCCACGTCGATCCATCTGCCGAGTTTGTAGCCGATCTCTCTGAAATGAGCAACCTTCTTAAACCCGAGCTTTTCATGGAATTTTACGCTTGCATCATTGGGGAGTGATATCCCGGCGAGGATCGTATGAATGTGAGTTTCATAGAGTTCTTCAAAAAGGCTTTTATAGAGGCTTGTTCCAACGCCTTTTTGTTTTGCGGCATTCATTACATATATAGAGACTTCCGATGAATGTTTATATGCATTTCTCAATTTAAACTGGGAAGCATATGCGTATCCAAGGATCTCGCTTTCTGACTCGGCCACCAAAAACGGAAAACTCTTGGTTACTTTCTCGATTCGTGCCCGCATCTCATCTTCTGTTATGGGTTCAGTCTCAAATGTATGGTGAGTATTTTGGATGTAATGGTTGTAGATCTCCGCAACATTTAACGCGTCTGCTGTTGCTACTTTTCTTATGTTCATTGTTTACCTCCAAATCGACGGGGGAGACGATCTCATTGTTTATTCGTATTGCGCCTTACGTCAGATTCATTTCAATTCCATTTTTGCGATCGATTCTATGTGAACTTCATCCGGACCATCAGCAAGACGAAGCATTCGCGCGATTGTCCAGGCAAACGCAAGCGGTGTGTCTTGCGAGACACCGGCTCCGCCAAATGTCTGGATCGCACGGTCTATCACTTTCAATGCCATCTTCGGAACGACCGCTTTTATCATCGCGATCTCTTTGCGGGCAGCTTTGTTGCCTTTTTCATCCATCAACCATGCCGTTTTCAAAACCAGCAATCGAGCCTGTTCAATTTCGCAGCGGGATTCGGCTATCCAATTTCGCACCACGCCTTGCTCCGCAAGAGTTTTACCAAACGCGACTCGATCTTTTGCCCGATCTTTCATTAATTCAAGCGAACGCTCGGCGAGACCGATCAAACGCATACAATGATGAACCCTTCCTGGGCCCAATCTTCCCTGCGCAATTTCAAATCCGCGACCTTCACCTAAAAGCAGGTTTTCTTTTGGAACACGAACGTTCGTATACGAAATTTCAGCATGTCCATTCGGCGCATCATCAAAACCAAAAACATCGAGTACCCGTTCAACCTTTACGCCTTCCGTTTCCATCGGAACCAGTATCATTGACTGCTGAAGATGTTTTGCCGCTTTCTCATCGGTCTTTCCCATAAAAATGGAAAGTTTGCAGCGCTCATCACCCGCTCCGGTTGACCACCATTTCCTTCCGTTTAAAACATACTCGTCGCCATCCTTAACAATTGAACCACAAATATTCGTCGCGTCACTCGATGCTACATCCGGTTCGGTCATCGAAAAGCACGACCTTATCTCACCGGCCAGAAGCGGCTTTAACCATGTCTCGTTTTGATCTTTACTACCGTACATATGAAGTACTTCCATATTTCCGGTATCCGGCGCTGAGCAGTTAAAAACTTCTGCCGACCAATAAACCCTTCCCATGATCTCAGCAAGTGTTGCATACTCGAGATTCGATAATCCTGAAACATCCGGCAAAAACAGATTCCAAAGCCCGGCGGTCTGCGCTTCGGTCTTGAGTTCTTCTATTAAGGCGATCGGCTTCCAACGGTCTCCCGAATTTATCTCGGTATGATATCGTGCTTCACTGGGATAAATATGTTCATCCATAAACATCCTGAGCGATTGCTGGAGTTCGATAGACCTCGATGACTGATTAAAATCCATAACTGGTTTTGTATAACAGATTTCACGACGCGTCAAAATCCGACTTTCAATATTCTTGTGTCAGATTCAATATTTATCGACACGGTCTTCTTTGGGAAAGGCTAACTGAATAATTTTCGTAGGGGAGACGGCTTGTCCTCACCTGGGTGCGCAGCGAAAAGCTAGTGCAAGAATTTGCCCGCGAAACACGCGAAAGGGCGCGAAATTTCAGAACCACGACAGTGATGGAGTGGGTTCGTCGTCTGTACATTTATAACAGAAGATTTTTCCCGCGAATCTGCGCGAAATAACGCGAAAAACGATCTCAAAACCTGCCCCACTGCACCTTTTGTCGTAAGCAACAAATTTAGAGCTACACAATAATTCCCGCAAACATCGACTAACCAGCACTGATCTTCCGAAGATATGGTCTGATCAAGATTTCGTTGGCCACGACACTATCTCTAATAAAATCAATCAAATAAACCCAAGAATACCCGCTAATAGGTGATAAATAATGCTCGCCTACCGTGCATCTTACAATTAACCGTTGCGTCTGTAGCGT
The DNA here is from genome assembly GCA_041747875.1 of Pyrinomonadaceae bacterium. GTDB lineage: Bacteria > Acidobacteriota > Blastocatellia > Pyrinomonadales > Pyrinomonadaceae > Aridibacter. Next base: position 7,487 of record JBGTEI010000450.1, read on the forward strand.
CCTTTGCGGTTAAATCTCTTTATATGCGCGATATGGATGACACGATCGAGATCAGGCAGGGTGAAGAACTGCAAACGGAGAAACTCGCCGAATTCTTAAGGCAAAACCTCTTGAAAACAGACGGCGATATTATGGTCGCGCAGTTTCCCGGCGGCTCGTCCAACCTTACATATTGCGTAGCGATCGGTGATCGGGAATACGTTTTACGAAGGCCGCCGTTTGGCAATCAGGTAAAATCTGCGCACGATATGTCTCGCGAGTTCAACGTCTTGTCAAAGCTGTCAAACGTCTACCCGCCTGCTCCAAAACCCCTTGTATATTGCGACGACGAAACGATCATCGGCTCAGAGTTTTACTTGATGGAGCGCCGGAAAGGATTGATCATTCGAGGCGCAACTTCATCAATACCAAACTCGGCGGCGACGGGGTCAACAAATGCAGAAACCCGCACGCCAGTAAGGGTGCGCGGCGTGGAAAACTCGCAAGAATTCAGAAAACAAGTTTGCGAATCCTTCATTTCGAACCTCGTTGATCTCCATTCTCTGGATTACAAGGAAGCCGGGCTCGGTGATTTTGGAAAGCCAGAGGGTTACGCAAAAAGGCAGGTCGAAGGATGGACAAAAAGATATTTCAACGCCAAAACTGATGAGCACCCAGAACTCGAGCGATCGATCAAATGGTTGAATAACAACCTACCCGAGTCCCGTGGCGCTGCTCTTATCCACAACGATTATAAATTCGACAATGTTATGCTAAACCCAAATGATCTGACAGAGATCACCGCGGTTCTCGATTGGGAAATGACGACGATCGGCGAGCCGCTAATGGATCTCGGTTCGAGCCTTGCATACTGGATGTCAAAAGATGAAGGCGAAGAAATGCTCTCAATGCCGTTTAATCCTCGCGTGTTGATGGAAAACATCTCGCGTCAGGAGCTTGTCGAAATGTACGAAGATCGATCCGGCTCAAAAGTTTCAAACATAGTTTTTTATTATGTTTTTGGAACTTTCAAACTAGCCGTCATCGCTCAGCAGATCTACTATAGATATGTAAAAGGTTTTACGCAGGATAAACGATTTGCAGCTTTTGGACAGTTTGTAAATTCGCTCGGGAAGATCGGGTCAAGAGCAATCGATAGAAACTCGATTTAATTTGTATTATGACTAAAAACTCAAATACCAGAATCTTTACTGATTAAAATTTACGCTTACTTTTCACGCTCAAAATCAAACACATTTTTTACTTTCTGTTTGTCACTATTGTGGTCTGCGTTAAGGTGGATGGTCAAGACGATGAGACAAAACCAGTCCTGCGATATGAGGGTGGAATCAATTGTTACGATGACTTCTCCGCGCTTATTGATGGTTTTTCGCAAGATTTCATGCGGCGTCCAACATCAATCGGCGTCATCTATATGACGGGCAAGCAAGATGAAGAAGGGCAAAATCTCAATTATTTTAAGTGGCTAAGAAAATACATAACCATTAATCGTGGAATAAATGAAAATCGGTTTTTTATGGCACGGCACCAAAACGCCGAAGTGAGAAAATTCGAATTTTGGATCTATCCTCAAAGCGAAGTTGCGAAGATTTCAGCTGCAAACTTTACTTTAAATTTTTCGGGTTCCACGCAATTTGATCGAGCGTGGGCTGACGTTCTGAGTAAAAGTAATACGTCGAATTTTGAAGAGGCAGAGATATTTGA
>JBGTEI010000451.1:0-3965 GCA_041747875.1 Pyrinomonadaceae bacterium
ATGCTCTCAGGACAGCCGGCGGGGACGCCGGCGCTACTTTTCGGTTAGACGCCAGATCTACATCTATTTCTAGAAGTTGTATCTAACACCAAATTGCAATTGTCTTGCCGGAGCCGCGGACGTAAATCCAAGCGGGGACGTTGGCGAGACACCTTCAACGCCGCGGGCGTTGATCGGAATGACCGTTGTCGCATTTGCACAGTTTGGATTTGTTGCAAAATTCGCAACACAGCTTGTACCGACAATGTTGTTTATTCCGTTGTAATTCGTATGGTTAAACAAATTAAACGCTTCAAACGTCAGCTCTAAGAATCGCTGTTCTTTTACCAGGAACCTTCGCGCCAGCCGCATATCCATACTGTAATATGCCTCTCCCTTTCCCGTGTTCCGGCCCGCGAGCGCAGGACGGTCATTGTAAAGTCGGCTGTCATTGTTCAGATCGGCACCGATCAATAAATTGAACGGGCGGCCGCTTCCGGCCGTAAAGATCGGCGAAAATACGAAGTCTTTCAACACGACATGTTCAAAAGGACTCAAAATCACGCCGCTTAGAACCATGCGGTGCCTTTGATCAAACGAAGACAGCGCACGATCTTCTCTGTTATTAAGAGGATTTTGCGATAGATAGTCCGTGTTGAAATCCGTTACTTCATCGATCGATTTTGCATACGTGTAATTGGCGTTGATGCTGTAATTACGCGACAGGCGCTTTGTCAGTTGAAGGGTTCCGGCGTGATAAAATGAATTCGCTACAGATTGATATTCAGCATCAAGTGCAAAAAGCGGAAGGAAATTTGCATTTAAAGCACCGCCTGTTGTCGAACAGTTAAATCCGGAGGCCGGCGCACCCGGAACAGCAAAACAACCTAGCTGTGTAGCGTTTAGAGTTGGTTGACCGGTGAACGGACTCGTTCCGGTCACGGCATAATTCCTTACATCAACGGGTCGAACAATGTGAATTCCTCTGGTGAAAAGATAACTGGCTTCGATCCCAAATCCGCCGCCAATATCCTGCTGGATCGCCGCACTTGCCTGATAAGTCTCAGGATTCTGATAGTTTTCTCCGATCCTGATACGTGCCTCAAGCGGACGGCCGGGTCCGGTGTTTAGTCCAAATTGAGCCAAGTCAGTTGCCTGGATCTGACGTGTTCCGATAACGCCCTGCGCAAGAAGTGTTTGGTAGATCACTGCCGCGCTATAACTTCCCGGCAATGTGATCGCAGAAACCACGATATTTATGTTAAATGGATCCGTTCCTGATGCCAGAGTGTTTGTAACATTTGTAACCTGATTATCGATCTGACCCGTAAACATCCCGGCGCCCGCGCGGATAACCGTTTTAGCATTGCTGAAAACATCCCATGAAAAACCAACACGAGGCTGGAAATTGTTCTTGTCTGTTGGAACCGGATCGGCTTCGTTTTGTACAAAATAGCGCAAGCCATAATTAAATGTCAGGTTCGGGCGGATCTTCCATGTGTCCTGTCCGAAGAGTGAAAACTTCTGTCCGCTGCTGGCAAATCCCGGAAGACCAAAACCTTGCTGATAGACTTGCGGTAGATTTACGTTATACGCCTGCAGTGCATTGATCGTACTTGAAGAAGTGTTGCTCAAAGTTGATCCTAACAATCCAGCCTGCGCAGGAGTTATATTACCCAACATCGCATCAGTTCCGATCTGAGTAGCGATAGCTGTTCTTTGGGCGGCTGAGAAAATGGTCGCAAATGGAAGCGTTCCGAATCTGAACGTACCGGGAAGATAGGTTTCTGACGTCGTCGAAACTCTGTTAAATTGCACGACTCCGCCAAATTTTATCGTATGAGCGCCGCGAACCATTGAAAGCGTATCGGCGATATCCGCCTGCCGCGTAATACTATCTGATGGGAGAAAGATATCTCGGCCAAAATTTCCGAAACCAAGAATATTAATTTCCGGTCCGAACGGATCATTCGGCGTAACTATAAGTCTGTAGTAGGAAAATTGAGCACGAAGTTCGTTAAGCGTATTGTTGTCGAATGTATGCGTTTCGGACAACAAGATTCCGCCGCTCGGCGATTCGACCTGGCGTCCGCGTGAAACAGCATTGAGTGCCCCTGTCGCCTGGTTCTCGCTTCGAAGTCTCGTATAGTTCATGCGAATAAATCCGGTGTCGTTCGCTCCAAACGTGTGATCGATCCTGCCGGTTATCAAAGCACTCGATTCACTTGCCGGAAACTGTCCGTTGGTCGCGGCATATAGAGCCGTAGTACGCGCAGATGGAACCGTTATTGCATTCCTTATACCTGTGGCCAACGGGGCCAAGGCCGGAACTCCCGATAAATAGTTCAAAAAGAAATTTTGATCGCTCGCCGCGTTTGCTGGAGAAAGCTTCAGTCCGTTTGTAAGCGAATCATTGAGGGTTACAAAAGATGTAAGTTCTTGTCTTAAGCCTTCAGCCGCAACAAAGAAAAAGGTCTTGTTTTCATAGATCTTTCCGCCGACCGAACCGCCAAACTGCTGCCGGTTAAAAGGTGATTGCCCCGTTGGATTTCCGTCAAAAGCGTTTCTGGCGTCAAATTTCTTATCGCGAAAATAACCAAATATACTACCGTGGAGAGCATTGCTTCCTGTTTTCGAAACGATATTTACCATACCGCCTGACGCTCCGCCGTATTCTGCGTTATAACTGCTTCGGTCAACCTGAAATTCCTGAACGGCTTCCTGACTCAAAACCTCGCGTGCTCCGCCGGCCGCTGTGTCGGTTGTTGAACCATCAACGTTGATCGAGTTTCCGCGTCCGTTATTACCGCCAAAACTCAATCCGGATTGCGGCGTTTGCGCAACACGAAAATCCGTCGAATCATTTATGTTGTCGGCATCGACAACACCCGGTGTGAGAAGTGCAAAGTCTAAGAAGTTTCGTCGGTTGATCGGAAGATTATTGAGCTGTTTTGAACTGATAATCGTCGATTGCTGCGTTCTTTCAGTATCAACAAGCTGCTGCTCCCCGGCCAAAACATCTACTACAGCATCGACCGCTCCAACGTTAAGATCTACCTCTAATGAGGCTTGTTGCCCGACTTCGAGGAGAACATTATTTATCGTCTTTGACGAAAACCCGGATGCCTCGATCTTTACCGTGTACGTACTGGGCGGTAGCGACAGCACAACAAAACTGCCCGTATCATCCGCCGTCACGCTTCGTGATGTTCCTTTCGAAACGTTGGTGACTGTGACCGTTGCGCCCGGTATCGTTGCACCTGTTTGGTCAACGACCCGACCTCGAAGTTCCGCGGTAGCAGTCGCTTGCGCGGAAACAGAATTTACGTTCAATAAAATTGAACATAAACCTAGCAATACTATAGATATTGACCTTCTCATATATTCTCCTTTAACGATTACTTGCTGTTATTTTCAAACCCGTCGATAAGTTGGTATACCCAACAAAATATTTTGCAATTACTTTAGTAAATTTTTTCAATCCGGCAATTTCCATTCCGGAAATCGCATGCGCCCACTAGGAATGTTTTAAGATTCCCTGCATTGCCATTTCGCAGACGCCGTCGCAAACTTCTTCAACTGACATTTTTCCATTCGGGCTGAACCAACGCGACAACCAAATTATCATACCGATGATCGTAAAAGTCGCGGTTGTCAGATCTAGCTCGCGAACTTTTCCTCCATCGCGAAGTTCTGACAATGTGTCACGGATAAAATCAAAATACTCACGTCTTCTTCGAAGCATTTCTTCCCGCTGCTTAAAACTCAACTCATTATCTTCGTGCGAAATAATTATTACTGCGTGGTTTCCACCCGCTGATAGGCGCGCGTGATTTTTGATAATAAATCTCAGCCTTTCTTCCGGATCTTCAATTTCATGGGCGGGATCTAAAACCTCACTTTTCACGCTATCTAGCCCCATCGTTATTATCTGATAGAGTAGATCCTGCTTGCTTGCAAAATAATAATAAAGAGCTGGTTTGGTA
>JBGTEI010000452.1:0-12538 GCA_041747875.1 Pyrinomonadaceae bacterium
ATTGTTGGAACAATGATCATCGGCGGTTTTTCCAAACTCATCGTCGGCCTTATCTCGCCGTTTATCGTTTTAACCAGTAATTCTGCTGCTTCAAGTCCGCGTTCGACCTGATCAATATGCGGGTACGTGTCGTACCCGACGATCAGATCCGCCTTTTCAACCATCAGACCGGAAATATTTGCATGGAGATCAAGCGTGATCGCGATCGGGATCTCATCTCCGGCAAACTCTCTGAATTTCGACAGAATATAGCCGTCGCCGTCAGGGAAATTTTCTGAAACCATCGCGCCGTGCAAAGTAAACAAAATTCCGTCAACCTTTTCGGCTCTTTCAAAGTTTTGGCGGACAATTTCGATCAAATAGTCTAAAGCTTCTCCGCCAACGGGGGCTGTTGAAACCCCCCAAGCCCAAAGCGTAGGGATCATTTCAAAACCAAATTGTTCGGCGCCTTTTATAAAACCCGCCATTTCGCTCGTCGTGCCGCGAAGCTTTTCGATCGAATCCGCGCCTTCAAGAAACAAAGTCTTTTTGAAGGTTTCAATATCCGTCGGCTCACTCGAAAACGAATGAGATTCGTGATAAATACCGCCGACCAAAATTTGTATATCTTTATTCATCAAAAATTACTTCGTGTTTATCAATGCATTCGTGATCTCATCGACTCCGATAGTTTCCACCGCTCCGCCCGAAGACGATTCATTAGAAGACGTATCTTTCAGGCCGTGTCCCGTAAGAATGCAAACCGCTTTCTCGTCCTTTCCGATCCTGCCGAGCTTGAGAGCTTTTAAATAACCGGCGACCGATGTTGCTCCTGCCGGTTCGACATAAACGCCTTCTGTCACGCACAGATCCTTTTGAGCTTTATAAATATCTTCGTCTGAAACGGTGACGCCGAAGCCGCCTGTTTCCCTGACGCTTTCCAGTGCACGCGTCGCGTCGATATCGACCTGCACTGCCAAACCGCTGATCGATGTCGTTGTTGCAACCTCTCTTGCCTCGTCATGATTTTTTGACAAAGGAGTTACAACGGTGTCGTTCAATTCGGGTTGAACTGCTGTTATCCGCGGTATCTTCGAAGTAAAACCCCGTGCCTTAAGATCTTTGAAACCGCGGGTGATCCCGGTCAAAAGTCCGCCGCCGCCGACGGGTACGAAAACGTGATCGGGAATATTCTTAAGCTGCTCAAGAATTTCATATGCAATTGTCTTTACCCCTTCCATTCCCTGAGGCGAATACTTATATGCCGATATCACAAGAGGTGTACTGCTCTCATCCGCGAGGTCCTTTAATCTTTGAAAGATCGGTGCTGAAAGCTCGTTTGTAACTCCAAAATCCTTAACCCTGAAAACCTTTGCGCCGTAAATAAGCATCTGTTTGAGCTTATTTTCAGGTGTGACTTCATTAACAAAGAGCAGACAATTCAGCTGATACTTTGCTGCGTATGCCGAAAGTGCAGAACCCGTATTGCCGGAAGACGTCGCAATAAATGTTTTAATACCGGCGTGTTTCATGAGAGCTGTTTCAAGTGCGGCGAAGCGGTCCTTAAAAGATCCGGTCGGGTTTAGCTGCTCCATCTTCAGAAAAAGGTTTCCGTGCTTTACGATACTGTCGCCTAAGACGAGCGGAGTATTACCTTCCCCTAAACTATGAATTTCGCCAGTTTCGGATACCGGTAAAAACTCTTTATATTTTTCCAGGATAGATCGCATATTTCTTCGAATCTATTTCGACAAAACCCATTCCCGATCAAACCGGGCATATCTGATCGCTCGTCCCCCACCTTCGGTCAGATGTTCCTGCCAAACTGCAACAAAAATTCCGTTCTTATCCTGTGTGATCCCCGGATACGAGATCTGCGGACCATCGGATTTTGCAACGTCCTTCGGCTTCGACCATGACGCGCCGCCGTCTTTCGATATTGCAACGCTGAGCGGATAACGATTCCGCGGTGAATTGTTCCAGATCGCGATGATCTCTTTCGGGTTTTGGTCAACGCGCCATAATGATGCCGGGGTATTGTGTCCGAATAATTTGCTTTGAGCAGGCTCCGTCCACGTTTTCCCACCGTCTTTGCTTGTTGATTCGTACATATACTCGGTGCCGGTCCGCATAAGCATATATAGATCGCCGTTTGCGAGTTCGACGATCGCCGGTTCGACGACGCCGCCGGTTGAAAAGGGGGTAACCTTTCTTTTAAAGAGATAAAGATCAATGTGCGGAGTCCAGTTTACGCCGTCCTTTGAAAGCATTACTCCGGCTTTCAGGTCCATCTCGCCTTCCGTTTTTGCCGGTGTTCCTTCCTGCGCCCAAAGGTCATAAGAAGCGGGCATGACAAGCGTTCCGTCTTTAAGCTTGAGGCCGATATGGCGTTTGCCGACAAAATAGTTGTACGGGGTTTTTATCTCGACAGGCGCTGCCCACGATCTTCCGTCGTCTTTGCTTTCCGCCATCCAGATATCGCTTTTATCGATCTTATTTGGCGGGATGACGGACGATGCATAGACAAGGATCCTCTTTCCATCAACGATGACGCACGGATCGCCGTCAAATTTATCTTTTATATCGAGAACCAGTACCGGTTCGCTCCAGGTTTTTCCATTGTCATTTGAAGTGGCGCCCATGATCTTACCGTCGCGGTTTCCCGGAACGCTGTAAGACCAGGCAATAAAGATCGCGCCGGATGTGGTTCGTGATGTGACGGGATAAGCGTTGACCTCGCCCTTTATTGAAGGAGCGCGGACAGTTCCGGTCTCAAAAAATCCTTTTTGCTGCGCAGTCGTCTCAAGCGCTGAGAACAGACAAATCATCGCCGCTATCCCGATCAGGAACAAATGTCGTGTCGCTATTGATAAATGTTTTCGCATATCGATAAATGTAAAAGTTCCGGTTTCCAAAATTATTTCTTAACTCCCAGCCGTTCGCGCAGATCGTCAAGCGTGAAACCGCCTCTGTTTACAAGCGCCATCAGCTCCTGCTCGGAATTTCTGACCTTATGAATGTTTTCAGTAATTGCGTCATCATGACCTTTCGGAACATTAACAACGCCATTGATATCGCCGTGGATAATATCGCCTTGCTGCACCGTCATTCCGTGAACCTGAACGGGAATTCCGACATCGGCGATCCGGCAATGAACGTGGCTTGCTGATAAACCCGCCGCAAACGTATGAAAGTTTAGCGGTTTTACTTCGTTGTAATCGCGTACATTGCAGTCGCTGACAAGCCCGATCGCTCCAAAATTCTTGACGAGCGTCGTCATCACATCGCCGCTGTGAGCAGCGAACTCCTTAAATTCGCCGATCTCCTGAATCACAATTACAACCGGATCAGGACTTGCATCGATCGCCTCATAAAGCTTCATCGTCACATTCGGATCCCGCGGAACCATTTGTGTGACGGTTTCCATATGAACCGTTACGGCATAGCCGGCCATTGGACCCAGATCCGGATACAAACACTTAACGGCGTTTGACGTAAAACCTACGTGGCCGGGTCTGATATCAAGAAGTTCGATCGCATTGCAAACGGTCGGTGAATCAATTGTCTGCAGAAATGAAATAAAATCGCTCATATATTTTGCCTGTACTTTCCTTATTTAAGTGTTGTATTGATCGTGTGCAGACGGATCTTTCCGCCGTTTGAAGCCAATAGACCGACGTATGTCAGTCCAAAGACTTTGCTCGTTTTAAGTTCGACCGCCGGACCGCCGTTTATCGAAACGATCGCCTTCTGCGCTGCTCCCTGATACTTGATCGAGACGTTCAGCTCTTCGCCTGCCGTGATCGCCTTCGGATACTCGGTCTCTGTTTTTACCCTGTGAAGTATGTATGTGTATTTTGTCGTCTTTCGGTCATTCTGCAACCGTTCTTCTTCACCTGCAGCAAGAAATACTTTGCCGCTCGCAACCCGGATCCGCAGAACTGCTTCATCCGTATTTCTCGGCTGGATAAGGCTTTCGCCAAAAAGAACATACCCGTCAGCGCTTTCCGATTGAATGGTCAGCTTGATCTCGCCTTCCTGTACGAGAGGAATGTTTCTGACGATACCGGTCGCTGCTTTTTTGTCTGGATTGTTTGGATTCTGACTGATCTCGAGCCACAATTTGTCATTCTCAAGAAGGTATTTCTCGATCGCTGCCGCACGTTTTGGTCCCGGATCGATCGTATGCCAGCCCGTTCTTCCGTCGTCAAAATTGACTACGTCTTTTTTCTCCAGGATCCATGATCTGTTGATCCTTGCCAGTGTCGGACGATTGTGGCGCGACCAGTTTCCTTTGTTGTAGGAGATGGCGATATTACCGTCCTTTGTTTCGGTCAGAAACGGATATGTTACGTGCGGAACAGAAGCTGCGGGATCATCGGTAAAATCTGTAAAATCAAATTCGCGCAGTCCTTTAAGCGTCTTACCATCATTCGTCAGACCGATGACCAGACTTTGCCGCGCGTAGTTAGACTCAACATGATTGTTCCACGCAACGGCGATCTCGCCGCTCTTTAGCCGAAGCATCGATGCCGGAGCATTACTTGATGGAAACTTGGATTCGGTCGCCGGCGACCAGGTGTGACCTTTGTCGTTTGAGAATGATTCCCACAGATACCCGGTCTGAGCACGGATCAGCATCCACAGTTTTCCGTTTGGAAGCTCGACGAGTGTCGGTTCGCTGGCGCCGCTTTCAAAACCGCCGCCGCCAGTTCGAAGAACACTCGGTGAACGCTTCCATGTTTTTCCGTCGTCATCCGAATACATTGCGGATACGGCAAACTGAGACTGAACACTGGTCAGGAAACAGAATGGATAGACGATACGTCCGTCACGAAGCTGTTCCATCGAGAGAATATCGCCCTGATACCGTTCTCCGGTCGGCATCTTTTGCGCCGGGCCCCACGTTTTTCCATTGTCGGTTGAGCGGTTAAAAAATACTTCGCTCAGTGATTTCTCGGGCGTTCCGGTTTCGTAATCGTATCCGCTGTAGCGAACATATATATGAAACAGCGTGCCGTTTGCCGATTGACGCATATTATGCGAAAGCAACGAATATTCTTTTGTGCCCTGTACCAACACCTGTCCATCGCCCCAGGTTTTACCGCCGTCGGTCGAACGCCGCATTGTCAGACGCGAGATCTGCCACATTGATTTCGACAGATATGGTGCTTCGGGTTCGGTTGTCACCCACAGTAAACTGCCGTCATTTAATGCACCGATCGGTCCGCCGCGGCTTGCATGATGACCAAGGTCAAGCGTAAAGCGCTCCATCAAACCCATTTCCGGAACGGCACCTGAATGTGCCATAACATCAGTTGCTCCGATCAATCCAGAACCTGCAACTGCCGCCGTTAATCCGCCGGAAAGTACTAAAAACTCACGTCGCCCAAATTTATTGTCTTTGCTCATCGTTTTTCCTTATCTAAGATTTGTTTTGATCGAATGCAGACGAATGTTGCCGCCGTTTGCAGCTAAAAGCGCTACGTAATTTAAACCAAGGATCTTGCTTATCTTTAGATCGACAGCCGGACCGCCGTTTACCGAAACCTGTGCATTTTGTGCACCGCCCTGATACTTAACCGAGATGCTTAGCTCATCACCCGATCCGTAGGGTTTTGGATATTCCGTCTCTTCTTTGACCCGGTGGAGCAAATAGGTGTATTGCGTCGTCTTTCGGTCATTCTGCAGACGTTCTTCCTTACCGGCCGCAAGATAGATCTTGCCTTCTGAAAAACGGATCCGCAGACATCCCTCATCAGGATTTCTCGGCGAAAGGAGGCTATCTCCAAGGATCAAATATCCATCGGCTTTTGTAGATTGAACCGTAAATTTGATCTCGCCTTCCTGAACAAGCGGAATATTTCGTACAATACCGGTCGTATTTTTGTTATTCGGATTCTGAGTGATCTCGAGCCACAATTTGTCGTTCTCAAGAATGTACTTCTCGATCGCAGCTTCACGCTTCGGTCCGGGATCGATCGTATGCCAGCCCGTTCTTCCGACTTTAAGATCAACGGTGTCCTTTTTCTCAAGGATCCAGGATCGGTTGATCCTCGCCAGAGTCGGACGGTTATGACGCGACCAGTTTCCCTTGTTGTAGGAGACGGCGATATTGCCTTCCTTTGTCTCCGTCAGAAATGGATAAGTAACGTGCGGGATCGAAGCTGCGGGATCATCGGTAAAATCTGTAAAATCAAACTCACGGAGTCCCTTTAGTTTCTTTCCGTCATCCGTTAAACCGATCACCAGGCTCTGGCGTGCGTAGTTTGAATCGACATGCGGATTCCAGGCGACGGCAATTTCACCGCTCTTAAGTCTGAGCATCGATGCCGGAGCATTACTTGAAGGAAACTTTGATTCTGTCGCAGTTGACCATGTTGTTCCGCGATCTTCCGAGAATGATTCCCAGAGAAAACCGGTTTGAGCCCGGATAAGCATCCACAGTTTCCCGTTTGGAAGTTCGGCAACCGTTGGCTCACTCGCCCCGCTTTCAAAACCGCCGCCGCCCGTTCGAAGAATACTAGTTGAACGCATCCAGGTTCTTCCGTCGTCGTCTGAATACATCGCCGAAACGGCAAACTGGGAACTGACATTGGTCAAAAAACAAAACGGATAGACGATGCGTCCGTCGCGAAGCAGTTCCATCGAAAGGATATCGCCCTGATACCGCTCTCCGGTCGGCATTTTTTCTGCAGTCGTCCAGGTTTTTCCGTCGTCTAAAGACCTTTGATAATATGTCTCGCGAAGAGATTTTTCGGGTAATCCGGTCTCGTAATCGTAGCCGCTCGAACGCGTAAAGACATGAACCAGCGCACCTGTCTGCGTTTGCCTTAACGCAAAAGACATAACGGAGAAAGTTTTCGAACCTCTTTGTAAGATCTGTGCGGCGCTCCAGCTTTTTCCGCCGTCTATCGACCGGCGCATCGCGAGGCGCGAGATCGAATACATTGATTTTGAAAGATAGGGAGCTTCGGGGTCGGTCGTCACCCATAAAAGCGTTCCGTCTTTTAATGTCGTAACGGGTCCGCCGCGCGGTGCGCGAAATCCCATATCGAGGGTAAATCGCTCCATCATTCCAAATTCAGGAACCGCGCCGGATTGCGCAAAGGCTTTTGGAACTAAGATCGGAGAAGCTCCTGCCGCGGCCGCAGTTAATCCGCCTGAAAGTATAAAAAACTGACGTCGTCCAAATTTGATTACTTTACCCATAACTTTTACCCTAGGTGATCGTCCACCCTCCATCGATGACGAGATTATGTCCATTTATATGCCGGGCAGCCGGCGAACATAAAAATAAAACCGTTTCGCCTATTTCTTCCGGTTCGATCAATTCTTTTTGCGGCATCGGTTTCAGCATTATGTCTTTGACCACCTGTTCCTCCGGTATCGAATGCAGTTTTGCCTGACTTTCGATCTGGCGCTCGACAAGCGGCGTTCGGACATACGCCGGCGAGATCGCATTTACCGTAATTCCTTTTTCCGCCGCCTCAAGCGCCGCCGTTTTTGTCAAACCGATCAGCCCATGCTTTGCACTGACGTATGCCGACTTAAAGGGCGAAGCAACGATCGAATGGATCGAAGCGATGTTTATAATTCTTCCCCAGCCTTTTTCTGCCATTCCCGGCATAAAATTTTGTGTACAGAGAAACGCTCCTCGCAGCATTACGTTTATCAAACGATCCCACTGATCAACCGGAAATTCCTCGATCGAACTGACGATCTGAAGTCCGGCGTTGTTTATCAAAATATCTGCGGCTCCGTAACCTTCATCTACACGACGTTTTAATGATTCAATATCGCTTTCGAGGCCGAGATCGGCGCGGATCGAACCTGCCTTGCCTCCGCTGTCGTTAATCTCTTCTACCGCTTTTTCAAGAGCGTCTTCCTGAATATCGACAAGACACGTCTTTGCGCCTTCAGCAGCTAAACATTTTGCGACCGCCAGCCCGATCCCGCTTGCGGCACCGGTGATCACCGCGACCTTGTCTTTCAGATCGGATCCAAACATAAGTACTACTTCGCCTTCGGATCATTTAGGATCCCGCGCAATATCGGCTCTAAAGCATCCGCAAAAAGCGTGAATCCATAATCGTTCGGATGTACTCCATCGACCGTTGAATTACTATCGCTGCCGTAAAGATTGTCGCCCTTTACGTAATGGAGATTTGAAACTCCGCTTTTGATCAGTTTGTTGTACTGCGCCAGGAGCAGCTTATTCTTCGTGTTCACCGCGTTCAGATTGGACGGATTCCAAAGTGCCTGCGAATATTTCGGATTTTCGACAAAAACGATCGGCGTACTTGGGCGCGCTTTTCTTATCGATTTGACAAGCGGAATCGTCCGTTCGGTTATTTCATCGGCCTTCATATTTGGCAGACAATCGATGACAAATATCGCCGGATCGAGCTCTGCAAGCAGGTCGGCGAGTTCGGGTTCCATATGGCACAATCCGGAAAACCCAAGATTTACAACCGGATTATCGAGCCGCCGTCCGAGTTGGGAAACATATGTCATTCCGGGTCTTGACGATGCGCTCCCTTGCACGATCGAGCTGCCGTAAAAGACGATCGGTTTTTTTACGGTTTTCTCAATAGTCGTGCCAAATTTTGAACCGGTCGGCACTCCGATCTCAACAATCTCAACGCCGTTGTAGATCGGTAAATAGAGACGGTATTCGCGTAATTCCGGCGAAAGTCCCCTGAGTAAAGTGGCCGTTGTATCCGATACCGGGCTCCCTTTCTTTACCGCGTCGGGCGGTTTCGAAGCCGCCCAAAACCATTCATCGCCTTTTTTCAGATACAGATCGACTCCGGCCACGCTCATCGGCGATAGATATGGACTAGAAATACCCGGATTTCGTAGTTTCCAGCGAACGATTATCATCGATGCATCGGTGGCAAAAGGAATGCTCATCCCGGTAGAATTCGATCCGCGTTTCCATACAGCTTCCGGAACTTTCTTTTCAGCATGCTTTGGCAGCCGGTCATAAGGTGTACTCGTATCGGTCCAGCCTCTGCCCGAAACCCCAAGATCGGCAGCGTTATACCAGGTTACTTCGATCTTTTCCTGCCCAAAGATAAAACCCGCGGACAAAAGGATCAAAAGACAGATCGCCGATACTGCCGTCAATGACGGACCGCGGGTTTTAAAAGGCAGACTATCCGATTTCATATTCTTCTGCGTCATATGCGCTCTGCTGATCTTTTGCGGGCAATTATTCATATATCGTTCGCCGCGCGTGTTTCTATACCCATTCTTTTTCAGGAACCGTGCTTCGGATCGCCCAGGCTGTCCAGGCTTTGGTAAGTTTCGTGACGATCTCAGGGTGTTTTGCGGAAAGATCGTGGGTTTCTGTCCGGTCTTCGTCCATGTCGTACAATTCCCATTTCTTACCGGTAACGCCCCAAACGAGCTTCCATTTTCCTATCCGATAGGCGCGCGACCCGTATAAGAACCAGCCGAGTTCGCGTTCTTCTTTTTGCTTTTGCCCCATAAAAACAGATTTCAGGCTTTTGCCTTCGATCGGTACCGTTTCGTTTCCGTTAAATGTTTTCGGGTATTTAGCACCCGCTATATCCATAAATGTCGGAAGGATGTCGACCAGATGTCCTACTTCATTTGTAAAAGTATTCGGCTTAATTTTTCCTTTCCAGCGGACGATCATCGGAGTCGTAATTCCGCCTTCATAGGTCCATGTTTTGTAGCGGCGAAACGGGGAAGATTGCGCAGTCGCCCAACCGGCACCGCAGAATTTGTAAGAACCTTTTGTTCCCGCTGCTTTCCCGACATTGTATGCGCGGTATTCTTCATATTTTTCCGTACCTTCGACAATGTCGCTGGCGCAACCGCCGTTGTCGGAAAAGAACACAACGACCGTATTGTCATCGATCCCGGTTTCTTTCAGCGTATTCATCAGGCGGCCGATACTCTGATCCATACGGTCCACCATCGCCGCATAAACCTCCATCTTTTCTACTTCCCACTTTTTATCTTCGAGGGAATCCCAGGTATCGACCTTAAGATCGTATCGCCAGTTGCCGAGTTTCTTATCCGGATCAGGAATTTCCCATTTACCGTTTATGATCCCCATTTCGACCATTTTCTTATAGCGTCTTTTTCTCAACACTTCGTAACCTTCATCGTATTTTCCGCGATATTTTGCGATATCCTCTTCGGGAGCCTGCATCGGATAATGCGGCGCAAAATGTGCGAGATGGAGGAAGAATGGCTTGTCTTCTTTTGCAAATTTCTTTATCTGAGCGATCGAGTGATCGGTGATCGCGTCCGTCGCATAATAATTCTCCGGAACGCTCGTTATATTTGTCGCATTGTGGACAAACGGTTTGTCAGGACCGGCATGATTTACAAACGGCGGATCGGGAGCAGAAGGATCGAAGAAATTCACCGCACCGATCATTGATCCGTAGTACTCATCAAATCCCCGATCGATCGGCCTCGTCGGCTCACCGCCAAGATGCCACTTACCGCTCATCGCAGTTTCGTAGCCGGCGCCTTTTAATACTTCGCCGGCGGTCATCATATTGTCTTTTAAGAGCCTGCCGCCAAATCTCGGATGAACACCTGTCATCATCGCAACACGGGACACATTACATACCGCACAATTATAAAACTGCTTGAAGCGCATTCCTTCCGCCGCCAATTTATCGATATTCGGCGTATTGATCTCACCGCCGTAGCATCCGAGATCGGCAAAGCCGAGATCATCCGCGACGATCAAAATTATATTTGGAGTTTTTGGCTTTGCTGCCGATACGGTTTTGCCGGCGGCAAGCGTTACGGCGAGCGCGCCGGCACCAGTTTCAATAAAATCGCGGCGGGTTATCTTGCTCATTTTGATTCTCCGGCTTGCGATTAGCCGCAAGCAGTTTCATAGAAAAAGGAGACTTGGACGATTCAAGCCTCCGACCAAGCCCAACACGGCTGACAAAGCAGTTCTAGAAAATGAACTTTGCGCCGAGTTGGATATTTCGGTTGTCTCGCTGTGTTGTAATGGCAGCTCCCGAAGCATTATTTATAAAATTATTAATGCTCGGACCCAGTAAATTCGGGCGATTAAAAGCATTAAATGCTTCCGCGCGAAGCTGTATTTTCATCGATTCACCAAGCTGGAATTCCTTATGAAGTCCAAAATCGAAGTTGATATAGTTTGGTCCGGTAATTATGTTTGACCCGGAATTACCCTGTAAATTGACCGACGTGGTCTGTCCATCGATGACTACACTCTGCGCAGCAGGCGTTACAAAACAAGTGTAGTCAAACCACATTTCAGGGGTTCTCTGACTTGCCGGAAGATTTCCATCGCATATGCGATTCGGTCGGCGTCCATTTGTGGCTTTGACCGTAAATGGATAACCACTTTGAAAGGTCGAGATCATATTGATCCGCCATCCGCCGAGTATCGCATTTGTGAATCCATTCCAGTCTTTCCCAAATTGACGGCCCCGGCCAAATGGCAGGTTGTACGAAGTTGAGAAACTGAAACGTTGGCGGACATCGAAGTCGGCGTTACTCCACACCCTTGAAATCACTCTTTGACCGAGTTCATTTACATCGTCAAATGAGTTTTCATCAATGAAGTCGTTTGAAGATTCAGCCATCGCATGTGACCAGGTATAAGCAGCCAAAAAACTAAATCCATTTGAGAATCGCTTTCTCGCTTTTGCCTGCAGCGAATGATAATTAGAATTGAATCCCTTAAGCCTCAAAGTGATATTTGTCCAGCCCGACACGTTGTCACGGGTAAGGTCATAAAGATCCCTATCATAATTTAGCAAGCTGCTAAGTCCATTTAGCTGTGTGCCTTTTGAACCGACATATGAAACTTCAGTGGTGACACCCCATCCGATGTCTCTTGAAACACCTAAATTCCAATGCTGTATGTACCCCGTCGGATACTTACGCGGGTTGGTAAATGTATTACCCGGAGCTGAAGCTGATGCGAGCGGTAATCCAAATGGCTCTTCACTCACCGGAAGTAAGTGTTCCATTCTGTCAGGCTGGAGCCGTGCCCTCGTCCGCCATATAAATGTTCCGCTAAATGGTGCGACAAAAGATCCGTAACCGGTCGTATATAAGTTTTCACTGGTGAAAACGAGTCCGTATCCGCCGCGAACCACCATTGAATTGTCCTTCGTGACGCGGTAAGCAAAACCAAGCCGGGGAGCAAAATTTAGTTTGTTTCCGTCGTATGGTCGGGTAGGACCGCCCGTTTCGTAATCAAATTCCAGATCTTGAAGCAATGCCGGGTCGGTATCTTTCGAATACCGCGGCATTCCGGTCTCAAAATTTACGGTCATAAATTTGCCGTCTTTCGAGCCAAAAGGCTGTTCGTAGTCGTACCGTAGTCCCAGATTTAACGTTAGACGATCCGTAACTTTCCAGTCGTCCTGAACATAGAGCCCGATCGCGCCGCGCGTAGATCTTGCAAGCGTGGAATCACCATAGCTGTAATTGGTGTATGACGAAATACCTGTCAGCAGATCGGCCCATACGTGACCGGCTACGCGGTAGTTATTATTGTTGCCGGCCGTGCCTC
>JBGTEI010000453.1:0-1667 GCA_041747875.1 Pyrinomonadaceae bacterium
CGGAGCTAAGCGGGTTTTATCAGTTTGATGATGAAGGAATAAAGTCGCAACGGGTTCCGCTGGTTCAGAACGGGATCTTGAAATCTTTTCTGCTGGGACGCTCTCCGATAAAGGGCTTTGAGAAATCCAACGGCCATGGAAGAGCGCAGCCTGGGTTGAGTCCGGTT
This sequence comes from Pyrinomonadaceae bacterium, assembly GCA_041747875.1. GTDB lineage: Bacteria > Acidobacteriota > Blastocatellia > Pyrinomonadales > Pyrinomonadaceae > Aridibacter. The sequence goes on from JBGTEI010000453.1 coordinate 168, forward strand.
AGCAGGCAGGGGAATTTGATCGTACAGGCGAGTAAAACGGTTCCAAAGGCACAATTGAGAAAACTCCTTATCGATGAAGTAAAACGGCAAAAGAAGTCATTCGGACTATTCTTTGATGATATTTCGGGCGGGTTTACGAACACTTCCCGATTCGCCCCGCAAGCGTTTCAGGTGACTCCGATCATGGTTTATAAGGTTTTTCCCGATGGAAGACCTGACCAGCTTGTAAGGGGACTTGATCTGATCGGAACGCCTTTGACGGCATTTAGTAAGATCATTGCCGCCGATGATTCCCCCGAGATATTTAACGGCGTTTGCGGCGCGGAAAGTGGAATGGTTCCGGTTTCGGCGATCTCTCCAGGCGTTTTATTAAATCAGATCGAAGTTCAAAAAAGACCAAAATCGGAGGCACTGCCGCCAATTTTGCCGCCACCGGGCGTTGATGTGAAGATTTGGAAGGAGTTCAAACAATAATGAAATATACAAAAAGATTTATCGTTTCCTTTTCGTTGTTGATCGCGATCACGCTTCCGGTCTTGAGTCAGACGACCGCTGTCGATGACGTGATCTTTAAAGCGGTGCAGGATGAAATGGCACGGACAATGGTCGATCTTAAGTTTAAGGATTTTAAGAAGCCGTATTTTGTGGAATATATCGTTGAAGATGCAGACAATTTAGAGATCGAATCAAAATACGGTGCGATACTAAGCTCGAGACGGCGAAACAGTCGAACGCTTTATACGCAGCTTCGGGTCGGAGATTACGATTTTGACAACGTCGGAACCTACGCCGGCGGATTCAAATTCCCGCTGCCAATGGCTGTGGATGATGATTATGATTCACTTCGACGTTCCGTTTGGTTTGCGACGGATTATGCATATAAACTTGCGATCAATCAGTTAGCGGCACGTGAAGCGGCAAAAGAAGATGGTGACGGCGAGGAAGAGGAAGATGAAGATGTTCCGTCGTTCTCAAAGGCGACACCTGTTGTTTCGATCGAGAAAACGGAAAAACTTGAGATAGATAAGGCAAAATGGGAAAAGCAGGTTCGTGATTGGTCGAAAATACTGCTCAATTATCCGGAACTTCGGGAATCCAGTATTTCGTTTTTTGTAAGACACAGCAATCGGTATCTGATAAACAGCGAAGGAACGCGGATCGTTAAGCCGCGGCTGTTGATCACACTAAACGTTTACGCAAAAGCCGTAACCCCGGATAATCTGCGTTTGACGCCGTCAAGACATATTTACGCGAAAGAGTTTGATGAATTTCCTTCGTCGGAATCCGTAGATAAAACCATCAAAGAACTTGCCGCTGATTTAGTGGCGATAAGAAATGCGCCGCAGTTTAACGAGAAATATATCGGACCCGCACTTTTTACCGATAGAGCGGCGATACAACTTTTTCATCAACTCTTGTCAGGAAATTTGGAGCGCGGAGGGCTCGCCGAGCGCCTTGGAAGAAAAGTATTACCGTCATTCTTGTCGGTTACCGACGATC